>JACOVV010000141.1 GCA_016177145.1 Candidatus Omnitrophota bacterium
ATTCGGCGTCGAATTTCTTTACCTCGAAACTCAACGATGCTCTTGGCTGGGCGCGCAAGTATTCCATTTTTCAATATCCTTTTGTGACCGCCTGCTGCGGGATGGAGTATATGGCGACCGCGGCTGGGCACTATGACATAGATCGTTTTGGGGCGGGTTTTCCGAGGTTTTCTCCACGCCAGTCGGATGTGTTGTTTGTCGTAGGGACGATCAGCCACAAAATGGCGCCGGTGCTCAAAACCATTTACGATCAGATGTGCGAACCCAAATGGGTCGTGGCCTTCGGCGTCTGCACTTGCACCGGCGGTTTTTATGACAATTACGCGACCGTGCAGGGGATTGATACGGTGATTCCGGTAGATATTTACATCCCAGGGTGTCCTCCCCGTCCTGAAAACGTCATTGACGGTCTGATCAAACTGCAGGAAAAGATCCAAAAAGGGGAGCAGTCACGCACCCTGTATGATCCGGCGGCCGGAACCGGCCGGCCGGTGGAGTTTCAACAACCCTACACGGTCCAGCGGCATCTGGAGGGATTAGAGAAGAAGCAATGAGTTCTCTCCAGATGATTCAGGAGCAGTTCCCTCAAGAAATTCTTTCAACTCATTCTTTCCGCGGAGATGACACCGTCATCATTAAACCAGAAAACTTGCGCGTCATCGCGCAATTCCTCAAAGAAACGCCCGATCTCGATTTCAATTTTTTAATGGATGTGACGGCAGTGGATTATTTGCAAGCTGGCAAGAAACCGCGGTTTGAAGTGGTCTATCACTTTTATTCATTGAAGGGAAACCACCGCCTTCGGGTGAAAGTGCCCGTGGAAGAGAAAACCCCGGAAGTGGATACCTTGTCCGACTTCTGGCCGTCGGCGAATTGGTATGAGAGAGAAATCTGGGATATGTTCGGAATCAAGTTTAAAGGGCATCCAAACTTGAAGCGGATTTTGATGTATGAGGAATTCAAAGGGCATCCATTGCGAAAAGATTATCCGTTTGATAAGCGCCAGCCGCTGGTGGGGCCGGAATGACTACCGAAACCCGTTCCATGTTACTCAACGTTGGTCCATCCCATCCCGCGATGCACGGAGTGATCCGGATGATCGTGGAATTGGAAGGAGAGCGGATCAAAGGGGCCGATGTGGAAATCGGCTATCTTCACCGCGCGTTTGAGAAGATGTGCGAGACGGTGATGTACGCGCAATGTTTTCCCTATACCGACCGGCTCAATTATGTGTCGCCGTTGATCAATAACGTCGGGTTCGCCCTTGCTGTTGAGAAACTTTTGGGGATTGATATCCCGGAGCGGGCCAAGTATATCCGCGTCATCATGAGCGAGATTTCCCGCGTAACCGATCACTTGACTTGTGTGGGGGCAACAGCCATGGAATTGGGAGCGATGACCGTCTTCCTCTATATGATCAAAGCGCGGGAGCTCTTGTGGGAACTGGTCGAGGAGATCACCGGTGCCCGCTTGACGATTTCGTATGTTCGAATCGGAGGAGTGAAAGCTGACTTAACTGAAGGGTTCCAGGAGAGAGCCGCGAAAAAAATTGCCGAGACGCGCAAAGTTCTCATCGAAACGGACGATCTGCTCACCCGCAACCGGATTTTCTTCGACCGGATGAAAGGGACGGGGAATATCTCAGCCCAGGACGCGATCGCTTACGGAATTACCGGGCCGTTTCTTCGTTCAACAGGGGTCGCCTATGATGTCAGGAAAGCCAACCCATACTTAGTGTATGATCGTTTGGATTTTGAAGTTCCTACCGGCACGACAGGCGATAATCTCGACCGCTATTTTGTCCGGATGGAGGAAATGGAGCAGAGCTTGCGGATCATCGAGCAGTGTTTTGAGCAGATTCCGCCAGGCGAAATCCAAGCGGAATTGAGCGCTCACGTCATTCCGGCGGCTGAAATGGTGGATAAGGCCAAGATGGGACAGACTGAAAGACTCCTGGAAGAGCAAGTGGATTTGGACCCGACACTGCAGGGGGGGACCAAAAAATACCACAAGGATATTAACGCGCCAGAGAGAAAAGTGGTTCTTCCTCCCAAGGAAGAAACCTACAGCAATATCGAATCGTTAATGAACCATTTTAAATTGGTCATGTACGGCCATGGAATCAAACCGCCGGTGGGAGAAGTTTATTTCCCGGTCGAGGGGGCTAACGGAGAATTGGGGTTTTATATCGTCAGCGACGGAACCGATCTCCCCTGCCGCGTCAGGGTGCATCCCCCTTGTTTTCCGATCATGGCGGCTCTGCCGAAATGTCTGATCGGAGACATGATGGCCGACGTGATCCCGACATTTGGATCGGTAAACATGATCGCGGGGGAATTGGATAGGTAGCACCGTAGAGGCGGGCCCCCGTGCCCGCCTCTCGGCAAGGCCGAGGGCCTGCCCGAATCGAAATGTAGGGGCGGGTTTTAAACCCGCCCCTACGAAGGGCAACCACAGGGGGTTGCCCCTACAAGAAAGGGAATAGGAAATTTTTAACATAGAATTTCTCAGACAATTGGACCCCATCGTCGCCAAATACGACAAGAAACAAGCGGCGCTTTTGCCTGTCTTGCACGCGATTCAGGAAAAGGAAGGGATTATTTCACAGGAATCGGAGAAAGCGGTCGCTGATTATCTGGGAATCCCGGTCGTTCACGTGCGGGAAGTCATTTCCTTTTATCATCTCCTGCGCCGCAAACCGCAGGGGAAATGCCATTTTGCCGTTTGCCAGACGACCTCTTGCGCGCTGTTGGGGGGCGAAGAGATGATCGAATATCTCAAGCAAAAATTAGGAATTCAACCGGGCGAAACGACCCCGGACGGGAAATTCAGTTTTTCCGTCGTGGAATGTTTGGGCGCCTGCGAGATCGCTCCGATGATGCAGTGTAACGAAGATTATGTCGGGCAGTTGACGAAGGAAAAGATCAATGAAATTATTAAGGAGTATCAGTAATGTTGTCATTCTGAACGACCCAGCACTAATTTTAACAAAATTAGTGCTGGGGAAGTGAAGAATCTCGCTTTAAAAACGAGATTCTTCGTCGCTCATCCGCCTCCGGCGGACTTCGCTCCTCAGAATGACAAACAATAATGGAATCTTATGGAACTAGTCACAACTAAGCGTTTCAATACACCCAACTCCCACAAGCTCGACACCTATCTTGCCGACGGCGGGTATGGGGCGGCGAGGAAAGCGCTCACCACGATGACACCGGCGCAGGTGATGGAAGAGGTCAAAAAATCCAACTTGCGCGGGCTAGGGGGAGCGGGTTTCCCGGCAGGGATGAAATGGGGGTTTATTCCTCAGAATAATCCCAAACCGAAATATCTCGTCGTCAACGGCGACGAGGGAGAGCCGGGGACGTTCAAGGATAAATATATTTTAGAGAAAGATCCTCACGCGCTGTTAGAAGGAATCATCCTTTGTTGTTACGCGGTGGGGATTCACAAAGCGTACGTTTACATCCGCGGGGAATACATCCAACAGATTCGTATCCTGCAAGGGGCGATTGAAGAAGCCAACCAGCGCGGTTTTCTGGGGAAGGGGATCATGGGGACCGGGTTTGATCTGGAGGTCGTGGTTCATCGCGGCGCCGGGGCGTATATCTGTGGTGAAGAATCGGCGTTACTGGAGTCGCTGGAGGGGAAAAAAGGGTATCCGCGTTTGAAACCGCCGTTCCCGGCGGTGGTCGGTCTTTTTGGCTGTCCGACGGTGATCAATAACGTCGAGACGCTTGCCTGTGTCCCTCATGTGATCGCTAAAGGGGGGGAGTGGTACGCGAAACTTGGGTGTGAAAGAAACGGCGGCAACCGGATTTTCTGCGTCAGCGGCCACGTGAATAAGCCCGGTATTTATGAGCTTCCATTGGGGATTCCTCTGCGGGAAATGATTGAGCAGCATGCCGGCGGAATCCGGAATGGCAATCAGTTAAAAGCGGTGATCCCCGGCGGGATCTCATCGGCGATTTTGACTGCGGCGGAAGTGGATGTCAAAATGGATTTCGATTCCTTGAAAGCGGCAGGGACGATGGGGGGATCGGGTGGCGTGATTGTCATGGATGACACGACCTGCATGGTCTGGACGGCGTTGGTGGCGGCGCGGTTTTTCGCCCATGAATCGTGCGGGCAATGTTCCCCTTGCCGGGAGGGGAGCGGGTGGATCTACCGGATCCTGCGAAGAATTTATCACGGGGAAGGCCGAGAGCAGGATCTTAAAAATCTTCCCGGGATTGTCGGCAATGTCGGCGGTAACACGATTTGCGCTTTCGGCGATGCGGTCACCATGTCGGTCGGCAGTTACGTGCAGAAGTTTAGAAGTGAGTTTGAGTATCATATTCGGGAGAAAAAATGCGATGTGAAAAGAGAGAATTATGCCCAAACTAACCATTGACGGAAAAGAAATCGAAGTCCCGCAGGGGACGACGATCATCCAGGCGGCAGACAAACTGGGAATTCAGATTCCCCGTTACTGCTATCATCCGGCGCTGCCGGTCGCCGGCAACTGCCGAATCTGCATGGTGGAAATCGAGAAACAACCGAAACTGCAGATCGCCTGCTACACGC
>JACOVV010000134.1 GCA_016177145.1 Candidatus Omnitrophota bacterium
CTGGATGATCGAGCCGTTACTGATGATTTTTTCGGCTTATGGAATTCGCCAGTGGGGACGAATGAGCCATGAAGAGAAGAAATAACAACAACCAATGAATCGAGTCCCCTTATTTAACATGAATCTCCAGCGCCAGGCGATTCGTCTTGAGATCGAAAGAGCCGTTAAAGAGGTTTTAAACTCCGGCCAGTATGTTCTCGGGGAAAGCGTGCGCCGTTTCGAGAAAGAAGCGGCGCATTTCCTCGGGAGTCGTTACGCGGTGGGGGTGGCGTCTGGTACAGATGCGATTTTATTATCATTAACGGCGCTTGGAGTCAGCCGCGCAGATGAAGTCATTACTTCTCCGCATACCTTCTTTGGGACGGTGGGGCCTGTTTTGCATCTGGGGGCAAAACCGGTCTTTGTGGATATCGATCCTCAAACGTATAACATCGCTCCTCAGGAGATTCGCAAAAAAATTTCAAAAAAGACCAAGGCAATTCTGCCGGTTCACCTGTATGGCCAATGTGCCGATATAGTCGCGATCAAAAAAATTTCTTCAGAATATGGAATCCCCGTGGTAGAAGATACGGCTCAGGCATTTGGAGCTCTTCGTGAAGGAAAAAGAGCAGGGACATGGGGAGATTTGGGCGCGTTTAGTTTTTATCCGACTAAAAATCTCGGGGCTTACGGGGATGGGGGATTGATTTGTACGAATCGGCGTTCTCTCTTTGAAAGAATTCGGGTATTGAGAGTACAAGGGGCCCGGCGTAAATATTTCCATGAGTTAGCCGGTTATAACAGCCGGCTGGACTCGATTCAGGCGGCGGTTTTAAGCGTTAAATTAAAGTACATCGACCGGTGGAATGAAGCAAGAAGAGAAAAAGCCGGCTTTTATCAGGAAAAGCTCAAAAACATTCAACAGATTATCCTGCCTTATATCGCTCCCAAAAATGTTCCTATTTATCATCTATACGCGATTCGAGCGAAGAAAAGGGATGCATTAGCGAAATCCTTAGCCAAACAAGGGGTCGAGACAGGTGTTTATTATCCCTTACCCCAGCATTTACAGAAGGCCTTGATCGGGTGGGGGTACCAAAAGGGGGATTTCCCTGAAGCCGAGCGGGCTGCCCATGAGACTCTGACTCTTCCCATGTTCCCGGAGTTAACCCGCCAGCAACAAGAGCGGGTCATTCAGTCGATCCGAGAGTTCTATCTCTAAGTGAATATTTTAACAAAGGAGACCCATGGCAGAGATTCGTTTGAGCGAGAAAAAATGTCAGCCCTGTGAAGGGGGAATTCCGCCATTAACAAACGACCAAGCAGAGGATTTCTTGAGGCGCCTGAAAAGCGGGTGGGAGCTTTTGTCAGGAGCTAGAGAGATTCGAAGAGAATACAAATTCAAGAATTTCAAGGAAACAATGGGATTTGTCAATCTGGCGGCGGCGGTCGCGGAGAAAGAAGGTCACCACCCGGACATGGAGGTTTCCTGGGGTAAGTGCGTCATACGGCTTTCCACCCACGCGATCAAAGGGCTGTCGGAGAACGATTTTATCCTGGCGGCAAAGATTGACGCAATCAGTGCATAGTTCATGGTTCGCAGTTCGTCGAAAGGGCTAGGCCGGTTGTCCATTGCTCTTCCTGTTTTGCAAGGCGCTCCTGAACGGCCCGAAGGTACTCCCGTTGGATGAACCGACAGCGAGTTCGGGCCAGGATATGGCCGAATTCTTAATATGGAAAGCCATTACTATTTTGAGTATGCCAAACAGGTAGAAACCCACTGGTGGTTTGTCGGGCGGCGAAAAATTCTCTCCCGGCTATTGCGCTCTAAAATTTTTCCAAACGGTCTGGCGAGAGTGCTGGATATAGGAACAGGAAACGGAAGCCAATTAGGGTTGTTCGATCACTGCGGGTATATTCTGGGATTGGATTGTGATACCCGCACGTTAGACCCGGCTCGCCTCAAAAGAGGAGTCCATTTCGTCCAAGCGGATGCGCTCGCGATTCCAGCAACAGACGGCGCATTTGATTTGGTGAGCTGTTTGGATGTCTTAGAGCATTTAGAGGATGACCACAGCGCTTTAAAAGAATCACAACGCGTCTGCCGTAAAAATGGATTTCTCCTGGTGACAGTTCCCGCCTATGAATTCCTCTGGAGTGAGCATGACGAAATTAATCACCATCAAAGGAGATATTCCCGCCGCCAGCTGGCCAAGATGATTCATGAAACGGGATGGGAGGTTGTTAAAATTTCTTATTTTAACAGCTTGCTTTTTCCGCTCATTGCCGTTGCGAGAACCTGCTTGCCCAGGGAAAAGACTAATGCCCCATCAACGGGTGAATTGAAATCCGATTTTGTTCATTCTTTCCCCCGGCCCGTCAATTGGTTATTAACCCGGTTATTTTCAGCGGAGGGATGGTTCTTGCCGTATCTAACCCTTCCGTTTGGCTGCTCTTTGGTGTGTATCGCCCGGCGGCGATGAAATTCCAAATCGGCCCATGGTATAATGCCACACAGTATGCATAAAATTCCACACGATCAAAGGGTTATCGGAGGACGATTTTATCCTGGCGGCGAATCAGTTCATAGTTCATGGTTCGTAGTTCGTCGAAAGAACCAGGCCAGTCATCCACTATGAACCATGAACAACGAACCATGAACTATATCATCGAACTTCAGGAGCTCTGCAAGCGGTACAACGGCACCGACGCCCTCAAAAATTTAAGTTTCCAGTTAAAAAAAGGGGAGATCCTGGGGCTCTTGGGGCCGAACGGGGCCGGAAAGACCACGGCGATTCACATCATCCTGGGATTGCTCACGCCCACCAGCGGCGAGGTCAAGGTATTTGGCCTTTCTCCGGTCGAACACCGGTTTCAACTCCTTCCAAGACTCAATTTTTCTTCCGCTTACGTCAATTTGCCGTATAATTTGACCGCTATTCAGAATCTGGAGCTGTACGCGCGGCTCTATAACGTCAAGGAAGCCGGGAGAAAAATTAAAGAATTACTGGAAATTTTCCAGATCAGCCACCTGGGCCGGCGCAGGGCTGGTTTCCTCTCCTCCGGAGAGCAGACGCGGCTCAATCTTTGCAAAGCGTTCCTGAACGACCCGGAATTACTCCTGTTGGACGAACCGACCGCGAGTTTGGACCCGGATATGGCCGATTTAGTCAGGAAGGTCATTCAGAAGGTGCAGAAAGAGAGAGGGATTACGATCTTATATACTTCTCACAACATGGCCGAAGTGGAAATGGTCTGTGACCGGGTTCTTTTCATCCATCGCGGGGAAAAGAAAGCGGAAGGGACGACAAAAGAGGTTTTAGAACAGTTTAAGACCCAGAATCTTGAGCAAGTATTTATCCGAATCGCCCGCAGCGGGGATCTCTTGGGATGAGAGCGTCCTTAAATCGAATCTACGCCATGTTTCTCCGGTATCTCTACCTTCACCAGCGGAGTCTGCCGCGGAACTTGGAAATCATCTTCTGGCCGGTTATGGATCTGTTGGTCTGGGGTTTTGTCACGCTCTATCTCCAGAAGATCACTTCTTCGGCGGCGGGAGGGATCGTGGTCTTCTTAATAGGAGCGATGATTTTCTGGGACATCCTCTATCGGGCTCAGCAGACGATCTCAATTCCTTTTATGGAGGATCAATGGGCGAGGAACACTTTAAACCTTTTGATTTCCCCTCTTCGCTTCTGGGAATGGATGACCGCCATGATTTGCTATGGTATTGTCAAGATTACAGTTATCATCATGGTCCTGGCGGTTTTAGCGTGGCAATTCTACCATTACTCGATCGGTTCGCTCGGGTTTAGTTTTCTACCGTTAGTGGCGAATCTCCTTTTGTTCGGCTGGGCGCTCGGAATTTTCACCACCGGACTTCTTTTGTTCTGGGGACACACGGCAGAGGCGTTGATTTGGGGAATTCCGTTTCTGATCCAGCCTTTTTCAGCTGTTTTTTACCCAATGTCAGTGCTCCCCGCTTGGCTGCAGCCGGTTTCAAGGATATTGCCGAGCACTTACGTTTTTGAAGGAATGAGAGGAGTTATTCAAAACGGGACTTTGGACCCCGCGTTAGTCTGGAGCGCGTTTGGGTTGAACTTGGTTTACCTCTGTCTGGCCGGTTTTTCATTGCGCCGGATGCTGGTCAAAGCCCGTCAGGCGGGACGATTGAGCCGTTTGGGGAGCGACTAGGAATAAATATTTCTTGCAAAAGAAAAATTCTTGCTATAATAAAAAAAGGGGGCCGCAAAAAATGCGGATCGAAAGAGGGTGAGAATGAAAAAAGTGCAGACAATGCATCAAGCGATGCAGATCCCACAACCGCAGGAGCAAGAATATTTCTCGCGAAGCGATGATTTTAATTTCGCGGGGACGCATTTGTTGTTGGAGTTATGGCAGGCGCAAAATCTCAACTCTATCGAAATCGTCGAGGAAGCGTTGATTCAGGCGACCAAAGCCTGTAATGCCACGCTTCGTGAAATCCGACTCCATCATTTTTCTCCTTATCAGGGAATCTCCGGCGTGGCCGTTATCCAAGAATCGCACATCAGCATTCACACGTGGCCCGAGCTCAATTATGCCGCCGTTGATGTTTTTATGTGCGGAAAAGCTGAACCCGCGAAGTCGATAGC
>JACOVV010000008.1 GCA_016177145.1 Candidatus Omnitrophota bacterium
CTTCTGAATTTTCATTTCTGAGTTTCTCCGCCACTTCATCCGCAACCTCCGTGATATTCCCCGCGCCTAGAAACAACAAGGTATCTCCCGGTCTGGCTAATCCCAGAAGCCGCGCCGTGATGTCTTCTTTTTTTTCGATATATTCGCACGACGAATGACCATATTCTACGACTTTCTGATAAAGCTGTCTACCGCTAACGTTCGAAATAGGTTTTTCACTGGCGGCATAGATTTCCGTGAGAATCAACTGGTCCACTTGTTGCAGAACCTTTGTAAACTCCGTGATCAAAGCTGCTGTTCTTGTGTACCGGTGCGGTTGAAAGACTCCAATCGTCCGGCCTCTTCCAAGACACCGCACTGATCCCAATGTCGCTGCGATTTCCGTCGGATGATGCGCGTAATCGTCAATGACCCAAATATCGCCGGCCCGATTTTTGATCTGGAAACGACGACTGACGCCTTGAAATGAAAGGATCGCCCGCGCCATGTCCGCGACCGGCAGTCCTGTTTGGATCCCGACGGCGAAAGCCGCCAGCGCATTCAGAACATTATGCTCCCCGGGCGCGTTGATCCTGGCATGAATTGAAAAACGATTTTCCCAGAAAAGATCAAACTCCGAAGCCAGCGAAAAATACTGAATATTCCTGGCCTGGAGCTGCGCTGTTGGGCTCATCCCGTAACCGATCCATCGGCCTTTGATTTTCCTGGAAATTTTTTGAATCCATGGATCCTCCACGCAAACCACGACCACCCCTTGAGCCGCCGTCTGCGCCATAAACCGTTGATACGCATCTTCTATTGCCCAGTCATTCCGATAGAAATCAAGGTGCTCCCGGTCAATATTGGTAACGACTCCAATTCGGGGCATTAATTCCAGAAACGAACCGTCACTCTCATCCGCCTCAGTGACCCAGATTTTTCCGTTTCCTGCGTGCGCGTTTCCGCCCAAATTTTCCACTTCTCCACCAATCAGAAACGTTGGGTCTTGTCCAGCTCCTCTTAGGAGAGTCGCTATCAGCGCGGTTGTGGTCGTTTTGCCGTGGGCGCCGCAAACAGCGACCCCGAATTGTCTATTGATCAGTTGAGCGAGCAGATTTCCTCGGCGGCACGTGATGATTTTTTTCCTCCGCGCCGCGGCCAACTCCGGAGAATCCGCGATCGCTGAAGTGTAGACAAAGAGATCGGTATCTTTTATGTGGCGGGGATCGTGCCCTTCGAAAAACAAAATCCCTGCGCGGATAAGCTGATTAACCTTTGGGCATTTTTTAACATCGCACCCTGAGACACGGGCCCCCTGGGCCGACAGAATCTGCGCCAACGCCGACATGCCTACTCCACCCACGCCTTGGAAATGAATATTTTTTTTCGAAAACATGGTTATCCCTAGCGTTGTTCCGCCGTTGCCGCTCTGGCGTTCGTCATTCCAATAGCCGTGAATAATAAAACAAAGGGATATGCTGGGACAGCGTATCTGGCTTCGATCCAAAAAGGAATATGCGCCAGCGTCACAAAAACCGGCAGGGACAACAAGGGAAGGAAATCACCTAACCGATGCCGGCAACGCCAAATTCCCAATAGGGCGAAACCATAGGGAATCAGAGAAGTAAGTACCAGCCCCATCAATTTCCAAGAGATCATCCACACGTCCGGTTTGTCGAACAAAGTTCCCCATGAAGTCGCCGGAATTCTCTTATCAATGAACTGAAGCAGATAATTGCCGCTTTCAATCCAAAGATAAGGCAATTCCTTGATTCTGTTCAACAGATACCGTATCGGGGTTTTCTTTATTTTTTCAACACCGATAGCGAACGCCTGGCGGTCATACGCCGCGATTTCATTGATTCGATTGAAATTCTTGGGATCGCTAAAAACCTCGAACATTTTGACAATCATCGGATAATTGGCCGCATAGCTCGGCGGCTGAATATAGAACGCGGAGGGATGCTGTTTTTGGTCGTACTCGGTTTCATCCAAAGTCGTGACCATGAATATCATCCCATAAAACGAATCGGAAATAGGAATGACTTTCTTATAGTGGACAAAATTACGGACCGTCCACGGAAGAAGGACCAAGCCCATTGAAATGGAGAAAATGGCTACTCCCTTCATCAGGAGAAACTTCTTCTCTCTTTTTAAGAAAAACGCCAGCATGATCAAAAGAAGAGGGTACAGGAACAACTCCGAACGTGTTAAAGCCGCTAACCCCATCAGAATTCCCGAGATCCACCATCCCTTGCTCCAATCCGGGCGTTTCCACGCCTTGCAGAGAAAAAGAATCGCGCAAGCCAAAAGAAAAGAGTAAAGCACTTCGGCAAATAAACAAGTGGCGTAGAACTGAGGATACGGATGTATCGCGAATAAAAACGCCCCCAATAATCCCGTTTTCTCGGAATGCGCCTCTTTCCCGATCAGGTAAACGATGGGAATCGTTAACGCTCCCAGGACGGTCTGAGAATAGAAAAGAGGCATGAGGTTCTGGCCGAAGATGAAATAAACAAAAGCGATCCAAAGCGGATAAAGCGGGGGTCTTACTGCCGTTGGAGCGAAAGGAGACGCATCCATTGCCGTAAAACCGTGACCTTCTAAAATATTAACCGCTAATCGCTCATACAAAAGATCCCCAATATCCGATAACTGCGACAGGGATACCCATAAGATTCTCAAGAGCAGTCCCACAGCCATCACTGCCAAACCATATCCTATTTTTGTCTTCCGAGTCATTTTTGGACAACCTCCTCTATAAGATCAAGAAAACGATCTGCGGAATCAACAATAGCCAAACGCGCGCTTGCCAAACGCATCCGTTGTAATTTGTTTTTCGAAGTAGTCAGGGATTGCAGGAGATTCACGGTTTCACTCACAGTGATTGATTTTTCCTTGAGAACAATGGCGGCAGCTTCCTCCTCAAAAATTTTCGCGTTCTCAAATTGATGCGCTCCCGCATAGGGATAAGGAATCAAAATGGAAGGAAGCCTAAAATGAGCGAGTTCGGCCAAAGTAGTCGCACCCGCTCTAGCGACGACTAACTGGCTCGCCTGATAAAGGCGGTGCATCTCTTGGTAGAACGGAGCGATCAAAGCAGGGATTGGCAATTTTTGAAACGCCTGTCTCATTCCGTTAAAATCGGCCTCCCCCGTCAAGTGAATTAACTGAATTTTTTCCTGCTGCTCTGGGTGCTGCTTTAACCACTGAGGAATCGCCTGCGACATCAACAGATTAATTTGACGAGCTCCTTGACTTCCCCCCATGACTAAGAAAGTGATCCTCTTCGAATCCAAACCCAATTCAGAAAAAATCTCCTGATGTTCCGCTGTTCTTTCCCAGCGAAGCGGTCCGGGATTCCCTGTTATTCTAACTTTTGGATGAAAATTCCACAAGGAGAGAGCTTGCGGAAAGCTGACGGCAACTCCTTTCGCCCATCGAGAAAACAAACGGTTCGTTTTCCCCGGAATGATGTTTTGTTCATGAAGCACGACGGGAATTCCACGGCATCGAGCCGCGATCAAGACCGGAACCGAGGCGTATCCTCCAAAGCCGACCACGACATCCGGGCGGAATTTCCGCAAGAAATGAAAAGACCGCTTCACTGCCGCCGAGGTGTCCATCAAAAACGATCCCCAATTCTTCCAATTGGGGAGTTTCCGGCTCGGAATTCTCGCGACGTTCCCCAGAGTTTCAGGCAATAATTCTTCTTCCAGCCGGCTCATCCCCGTGACAAAAAAAAGGTCATGCTTCCCCTTCAGAGTTGGAATAAGGCCCATGGCCGGAAAAAGATGGCCTCCTGTTCCTCCACAGGCCAGCAGGATTCTCATTTCTGCCTGGCAATGTTGAGCAGAAGTCCGATACCGACGCAATGGAAAACCAGAGAAGACCCTCCGTAACTGATAAAAGGAAGGGGAAGCCCCTTTGTCGGCATTGCCGCCGTGCTGACGGCAATATTAATCAGGGCTTCCAGCACCAGGATGGAAAGAATACCCAGCGAAAAAAGCTGTAAGAACGTCCCTCGAACGGCAAGGGTCACTTTGATTCCGAAATACAACAGCGCCCCGAAAAGGAGAATAACGCCGACACACCCGGCAAACCCCAATTCCTCGCCGATGATGGAAAAAATAAAATCCGTGTGAGCCCCGGGGAGATAAAATAATTTTTGCGTGCTCTTTCCTAATCCAACGCCCGTCCATCCCCCTGCTCCGAAGGCCAGCAGGGACTGGATAGCCTGGAATCCTGTTCCCCTTGGATCCGCCCAGGGATTCATGAACGCGAAAATCCGCTTCATTCGATAGGGTTCCATCAGAATAAGAAGGCACAACAACGGAATCCCGGAAAGAAAAATCCCTGCTAACCACCCGCTGGGAATTCTGGCTGCGAAGAAAAGGACCAGCGCCATCAGCGAAATGAGAACAGCCGTCCCCAAATCCGGCTGCATCAAAATCAACAGCACCACCGTCCCCAGCAGGAGCGCTGGAGGAAGGAAGCCCTCTTTAAAATTCCGGATCATCGTTCGTCTTCGAGAAAGAACGTCAGCCAAATAGATGACCGCTGCAAATTTCGCGAATTCCGCGGGTTGGAAGTAAAAAGGCCCCAAGTGAAACCAGCGGCGCGCGCCTCCCAGATC
>JACOVV010000009.1 GCA_016177145.1 Candidatus Omnitrophota bacterium
GACTAATGACCTTCTCCGCCAAATCTTTGATCGTGACATGATCATGAGTGCCGAAGTTGACCGTGTTGCCGGCCGCGGCCGGGTGCGACCCCATGATCAGGAACGCTTCCAGCATATCGTCCACATAGACGAAATCGCGGCTTTGTGAACCGTCTCCGTAAACTGTCGGCGGTTTCCCGGAGAGGATTTGCTTGATGAACTTCGGGATCACGTCGTAAACGTGGCGCGGGCCGTAGTAATTAAACGGTCTGATAATAGCGATAGGGAGTTTATAGGTCGTGCAGTACGCGTGCGCGTACCGGTCGGCCGCCGCTTTCGAAGCGGCGTACGGAGACGTAGGATTGAGCGGGTGTTCTTCATCAATGGAATCTCTCACGGCCGGACCATACACCTCGCTGGACGATGTCACCACCACCCGTTCCAACTTTGGAATCTCCAGGCAGGCATCGAGGACATTTAATGTTCCTTCAACGTTAGCGCGAAATACCTCCCGCGGATGATCAAAAGAGTAAGGGACGTAAGCGATCGCGGCCAGATGATAGATAACTTCCGGATTTTGCTTTTTGATGAGAGGAATAATATCGGGGCTGGCGATGTCTCCGGCAACAAGGCCTTCCAATCGTGTCTTCGCGGAGTCGATATTTTTGAGCTGGTACTCACTGGTGCCGCAATGGGAAGTGCCGCGGACGAAAGCGGTTACTCTGGCTCCCGCTTCCACCAAGCGTTCCGTCAAGTGCGATCCCATGAACCCTTCCGCGCCGGTAACCAGTACCCGTTTCCCTTTCCAGGATGAAGTTGTTGACATGGAAACCTCATTATAGGAGGAGGGATTCCCCGCGTCAAGTTGTGATATACTATTCCGCGTGAAACTGTTTATTCTGCTCCCCGCGTTTAACGAAGAAAAAGATCTTGAGCGGCTGGTGACGAATATTGACGCCAAGATGGGCGCTGTCAACATTCCCTTTAAGATCGTCGTTGTCGATGACGGCAGCAGCGATAATACTTATCCTATTGCCGTTCGATTAAGTCGGCGATATCCTATTGTCGTGCTCAAGCATGAACAGAACAGAGGATACGGGGCCGCGGTCAACACCGGTTTTTCGCACATGCTCTCTGGCGGGAACGAAGATGACATTCTGGTCACCATGGACTGTGACAATACCCACCCTCCTACGTATATTCCTTTAATGATAGACCAGATAAAAAAAGGGTACGAACTTGTCATCGCGTCCCGTTACCAAAAGGGAGGGGGGCAAATTGGGTTCTGCCTGAGACGAAAGATATTAAGTATCTCAGCGAGGATTCTTTTAAGGACTGTTTTCCCGGTGCCGGGGGTGCGGGATTATACCAGCGGTTACCGTGCCTATCGGCTTTCGGCTCTCAAAAAGGCGAGAGAGTACTACGGCGAGCATTGGATCGAATCCACAGGGTTTACCGTTCCCATGGAAGTCCTCCTCAAGTTAAGGAGGTTAAACGTCACTGTGAAAGAAATTCCCCTGGTGCTCCGGTACGATTTGAAAGATGGGGCCAGCAAGATGAAAACGCTTAAAACCATTTTGGCGTATCTCAAGGTGATGAGGTCCTTAAAAAAGCGATGAAGCTCTCTGGGACGATCCAACTCGATCTGGACGGTCATTGGGTGCTGTGGGATTATTTCGGCCGGAAAGTCGAGAATAACAGTCAAGATCCAGCGTTCCTTTCCGGCGTTCCTCGGTATCTGAATCTGTTGGATCAATGGAAGATTAAAACAACTTTTTTTATCGTCGGAGAAGATTTAAAAACCCCGGAGAAGAGGCGCTTGGTTCAAGAAATTCACAATCGAGGGCACGAAATCGCGAATCACTCTCTTCACCATCGGACGGGATTTGCCCGGCTTTCTGCAGAAGAAAAGAAAAGAGAGATTGTGGAATCTCACCGGCTCATCGAGGAAGCGGTGGGAGAACCTCCCGTTGGGTTTCGCGCCCCCGGCTACGATTTCGATGAAGAGGTGTTGGACCTTCTGACGTCGCTGCGGTATGAATACGATTCCTCTCTTTTAGCGACTTATTGGGGCGGGGCGCTCCGGCGGCTGGACGGATCCGGCAAGACCAGAGAGGTTTCTTCCACTCAATACGGACGGTTCCTCTACGGCCGCGCTCCGTTAAGACCTTACCATCCCCGCCAAGGAGCCGTCTGGAAACAAGGAAAGCGGCGGCTCATCGAGTTTCCCATCAGCACGATTCCCATTTTCCGTTTGCCGTTTCACGGGACGTTTGCTCTCAAAGGAGGATTGACGTACTTTAAATTCGGGTTGGTCCTCTTGAAGCGATCCAGGGGAACGCTCAACTATGTTTTTCACGCTTTAGAATTTTCAGATCCGGTGCCGGAGACCCCGCTCCCCTTTACCGTGGCCGGCCACATCCCTTGGGAGAAGAAAAAGAAGTTTTACCGGGAGATTTTTTCTTCGTTGACGCGGCATTACGAAATTTTGCCTACCCGTGACTTGCTCCGGTCCAAGCAGGGGCGTCTCTTAGGATGAGGAAGATGAAACTTCTCTTCCTCACCGCTACTCCTCTCAATGCCATTCAAGGAAGCGGAACTTACGTCGGTATCGCCACACTTAAGAATGCTCTAGAGAAATTAGGGCACTCCGTAGAGATTCTCACTCCTGATTTCTGGTGTCCGAATTTTGTCCTCAAGCGGTTTCTCTTTAATCAGCAGGTCCCGCGGCGGGTCCGGGAATGCGGCAATGCGGATATCATCGTTGGATTTGACTGCGATGGGTTTTTGTTACCAAGGGCTGCCGTAGGGGCGCATGGCCGTGTGCCGCTACCCTATCTTGTTAGTTTAAAAGGGGTCCTGGCCGATGAAGCCAAGCAAGAAAGAGGGATTATCCAGTGGCTGCTTCGGGTACAGTCGAAATGGGAAATGCGCAACGCCAAAAAAGCCGATATCGCGGTGGTCACAAGTCAATATTGCAAAAAAGTAGTGCAGGATGCCTATCGAATCCATCCCGGCAAAATCAGAGTGATCCCGGAGATGATTCATCTTCAGCAGTGGCAGACGCTTTTAGCCGCAGCAGCGGATCGTCAGGATAAAAAAGGAGTCACTGTTTTAACAGTATGCCGCATGTATCCACGAAAAAATCTGGGGTTGCTCCTTCGTGCCTGGAAAAGGATCAGAGAGAAAGAGCCAACCGCCCGCTTGCGAATTGTCGGAACAGGCCAGAAGTATCAGCGATGGCTGAGATTGTCAAAAGAACTGCAATTAGGAGAATCGGCCAGATTCCTGGGAGATAAAACGCGCGAGGAGTTAGCTGAAGAGTACAAAAACTGCGATATTTTTTGCCTGCCGAGCCGCCAGGAAGGGTTCGGCATTGTGTTCCTGGAGGCCATGGCTGCAGGGAAACCGATTGTGGCAGCCAGAGCCGCCGCGGTCCCTGAGGTAGTCCGTGAGAGGAAAGAAGGACTATTAGTCTCTCCCGACGTTCCCAAAGCCCTGGAGGATGCTCTTCTGCGGCTGATCAGAGATCACGCTATGCGGTTGCAGATGGGAAAGTCAGGACAGGATTATGTCCAACGGTATGAAGCGGTAGAAGTGGCTAAACAATTCCTTAATACCGTTCAATCTGCAACAGGAGATAAAGAACCAGCTTATTCCGGTGTCGGAGCTGGTGAAGAGTTTTATGGATGAGGAGGACGAACTCTTCCGGTGTTGTCTCTGTTATTTGGGCGGCTGAATCCACGGTGAAAAAATGAAGGAAATAATACTCGATTGCCTTCCTTTTTCTTTCCGGCAGAGACCAGATGAGCGAAGAAACCTTCTGATGGTGGTAGTTGTTCATGAACCGGTAAGGGGTGCAGCGGAGGTAACTGTAGGGAGTCAGTCGTCTCTGCTGTGGATTTTCCGGGATGTCCAAATCCCGGTAGGTCCCCAGGATGTTCTCCCAAAAGCGGGCCGCCAGATAATAAGCGAAATCCAAAGAGGTGGTTTGATGGAGATAGTCGATCAGGGAACGTTTAAAAACTTGATGAACCAGCCGGTGGTAATCCGCTTCTAGAAACGCCCGGTAGTCTCCACGGCGGCACTTCTTTTCAGGAACGCTGCGGGGGAGGAACTTGCATCCTTGCGTTGAAAGAAGATGTTCCCAGCAGGAGATGGCCCATCGAATGCCCGGCTGAAACTCGTTCACTAAAAGCGAATAGGATTTACCGAACCCAGAAATATCTTCCCGATTCAGGCAGCGCTGGCAGCGTAAGATCAGCAGGGGCATATTGCAATGCGCCCCCGCGTCCTTGCTTCGATGAAGCTGCAACGGCGCTTTTGGTTGTTCATAAACCCGCGGCAGCTCCTCGATGGGAAGAGGAGGGGTTTCTATGACGACTTCATCATCTCTGAATTCATCGAGAATAGAACTCATCGTAAAAGACCTCACGAATACAGACAAAGTCTATCATGCCGATGGGGCAATTGCAATGTGGGACGAAAAGCTCTAGAATACCTTCCGTATGTCCCAATCCATCGATTTCTTTTTCAAACAGATAGAAGTGGGGATGATGCAGAACTTTGTCTATTTAATCGGCTCCGTAAAGACCCGCGAGGCCTTGGTAGTAGATCCTGCGTGGGAAGTGGACCGGATTTTAGAGGAGGCGAATCAACGGGGGATCAAAATCGTGGGGGCGCTGGTAACCCACACGCATTTTGATCATGTCAATGGGGTTGAGGAATTGCTGGAACAGTTTCCCAATACGAAGGTATATGTCCACCGGGAGGAACCCAAGTTTCTCCCCCAGGAATCGGCCAATATTGTGAAAGTATCAGGAGGTGAAAAAATCACGGTGGGGGATGTAAACATCGAGTTCCTCCATACCCCTGGACATACGCCAGGGTCTCAATGCTTCCTGGTGCAGAATCACCTGGTGTCTGGCGACACTCTTTTTATCGGCGCCTGCGGCCGGTGCGATCTTCCCGGCGGGGACCCAAAACAGATGTATGAGAGTTTGACTCAGCGGTTAATGAAGCTTCCCGAAGGGACAGTGGTTTATCCGGGACACAATTACGCCGATCAGCCGAGTTCGACTTTGAAAGAACAAAAACAACAGAATCCATTCATGAAATTCAAATCATTGAACGATTTTTTGGAATTCATGGGCCATCCAGTAAGATAAAAAATGTAGGGGCAGACCCCTGTGTCTGCCCAAATATGAAAGATGAGGATTAAATTCATGAAAGATCATAGTCAAAAGGCGCTCAAAGAATGGGCCTGCGTGGTGAAGGCGTTGGAACAGGGCAAACAGATTCTCCTGTTGAGAAAAGGAGGAATTGCCGAAAAGGGGGGAGAGTTCCGGATGGAAGAACCGGAATTTTTTCTCTTCCCCACGTTTGAACACCAGGACAAAACGAAACTCAAATCCCAGGCCGCGGGACTGGTGGATGAATCACAAAAGCAAGCCGATCTTTGGGTCGGTAAGGTAGGATTGACTTGTTACGCGGAGGTCATGGAGGTTTTTCAGGTGAAAGATCTGGAACTGTTGTCGCGGTTAAGCTCTTATCATATCTGGTCGGAAGGGATGGCCGCGGAAAAATTCCAGTGGCATCCAGACGAACCCATTTACGTCCCGTTACTGCGTATTTATCATCTGCAAAGCCCGCTCCTTGTGGATTATTTGGATCGCTACGGCGGGTGCAAATCATGGGTGGAATTTGATCGTCCTATCCCCACAAAGGGGGCGAAACCGGTCTTGAATGACACGGAATTCCAATTGCAGGAAGAACGGATCCGGTCGGTGTTGGGATGAGCAGCCCATGGTACTACAGTAAAGTTTTTGTTTATATTGTTCTTGCGCTCATGGGGCCCCTGGGATTTCCATTACTCTGGATGAGCCCGCGGTTTTCCAAAAGGGAAAGATGGGTGTGGACCGCGGTGATCGTTGCCGGCACGGCGCTGTTAATCGCTCTTTCCAGCCAGGTGAGTCAAATGTTAGGAACACAAATGGAATTGATTCAACAACTTTCTCCTTAACTTATGTCAGAACCTAAATCTTTCGATTTCTCGGAAGCGAGCGGCGCTCATGTCCCTGTCGTGGACCGGGGAGGATTTCACCGCCGGCTGCGGATCCCTCAGCTTTTCGCCATCGGCTACGGCGACGTCGGATCCTCCATTTACTACGCGCTTGGAGTCACGACACTCTACGCTCTCGGCGCCGCTCCGCTGGCTCTGCTGGCGGCGGGGTTTGTTTTTGTCTGTACTGTCTTCACCTACGCCGAGCTTTCCGCCGCGATGCCGGAGGCGGGAGGGTCTTGCAGTTTCGCCCGCCACGCGTTTAATGATTTAGTTTCGTTCATCGCCGGCTGGGCTCTTCTCCTCGATTACATCGTCACGATCGCGATTTCCGCCTATACCGTCGGTCCTTATCTGGGATATTTTTATCCTGTGCTGAAAACCACGCTGGGAAACATTCCCTTTACGATGGGGGTCATTGGACTTCTTTTGGGGATTAATCTCATCGGGATCAAAGAATCAACTCGTGTTTCGCTCTTGCTCTGTATCTTTGACGTCGCGACACAGCTGGTCATTATCCTGCTGGGACTGGTCACGGTTCTGAACCTCCCTTTTCTGGTGGACCACCTGCGCATCGGTGTTGTTGGAGTGGATTGGTCTCCTACCTGGCCCCAGTTTTTTAAAGGAGTGGGGATGGCGATGGTGGCCTACATCGGAATCGAATCGATCGCGCAATTGGCGGGAGAAACCAGCCATCCGGATAAGAACCTTCCCCGAACCATGTTTTTAGTGATGGGGGCGCTGCTGATCGCCTATTTCGGCATTGCCACCGTCGCTCTCTCAGTCATGAGCCCCCTTGAGTTGACGACACAATATCTGGAAGATCCTTTGGCGGGGGTGGTGGCTCATCTGCCGATCGGCGGCCAGCTATTAAGGCCGTGGCTGGCGGTCCTTGGCGCGACGATTCTGTTCGTTGCCGCCAACGCCGGTTTGATCGGCGCTTCCCGCCTGACTTTTTCCATGGGGGAATATTTCCAGCTTCCGAGGTTTTTTTACCGGCTCCACCCGCGGTTCAAAACGCCGTACGTTTCGCTGATCACGTTTGCCGTCGTCGCCGGGGTCATTGTTCTAGTGGCCAAACGCCTGACGTTTATCGCTGAGCTCTATAATTTTGGAGCGATGCTCGCTTTCGCGCTGGCCCATCTGGCGCTGATCGGGTGCCGTGTGCGCCAGCCCCAGATGAAACGCCCGTTTAAAGCGCCGCTTAATATCTCTTTTGGCAAATCGGTGATTCCTTTGACCGCCATCATCGGTTTACTGGGGACGACCGCCGTCTGGATTGATGTGATTCTAACCAAACCGGCCGGGCGCAATTTAGGGTTCGTCTGGCTGGCATTGGGGTTGGTTTGTTACGCGGC
>JACOVV010000144.1 GCA_016177145.1 Candidatus Omnitrophota bacterium
AAGAGTCGCGTGCGGTTCGCGGATCACCTGACTTTTCACAAGGTTAAACTCTCTGGCTTCAGGGAAACAATCCCGCAATTCTTTCAAAGCGATATCCACTAAAGATTCATTAGTATGGTCGAGGAAATCATAGGCGGCGCTGATGATGCAACTGTAAAAGAAGCTAGGAGCTAGGAGCTGGGAGCTGGGAGTAGTGGGCAGTGCTTTTGCTCCTAGCTTCCAGCTTCTAGCTCCTAGCGGTGTTTTGTTAAACACCCACTGCACCTTTGTTCCCAGCAATCCCACGAACGGTTCCTGAAACAATGGCCGATCCAGCCACAGATTCATCGAGAGGATCGGAGACGCTTTCAGTGAATGAAGATTTTGCAGAGCGTGGTCTGATTGAATCATCCGTTCCGGGAGAATTGACAGGAGGTCTCTTGGAGGGATGGCGCTGACGTAGAAAGGCGCGGTCAGCCGTTCGCCATTAGTCAATGCCAGTTCCGTCACCTCATTTCCCCGGCATTCGATGGCCTCAACGTTAGTATTAAGTTGAACTCTAGCTCCGTGTTCTCTCAACCATCGGTACGCCGGTTCGGCGTAAAGTTGTGAGAGTCCTCCTGTAGCAAGCCCGATCCTGCCGTCGTCGGGACTGGCAAAGGCCTCCCGGAGAACTTTCAAGAATGAACTAGCCGACGCTCGATCGGGAGATTCATTCAACGCGGCGATGACCAAAGGATCCCAGAGAGATGCCCTCGCGAGGGGCGATTGGCCGAGTTGGATCAGCCATTCGGTGACTGTCAGCGAGCCTGGTGCTGGGCGCCGGGCGTCTCGTGTAGGGGCGGGTTTGAAACCCGCCCCTACCACTCTCCAAACATTCCATTTGTCACGGAACCGGAGCCGTTGAAAATTCCATAGTCCGATCAGGAGATGCCATGGGGAAGGAAGGCGGGGGCATTTCAGTGAAGATTCAATCCCGCCCCGCTGGCGGAATCTCAAGTGGAGCGGTTCTTGAAAAAACAAATTCTCCTCGGCGCCGATGGTTTTCAAGAATTGCAGGGTGTTTCGGTAGCACCCTAGAAAAACGTGTTGGCCATTGTCAACCTCTCCCGAATCGTAATAAAACGACCGAGCGCGTCCCCCCAAAGCATTGCGCCGTTCGAGCAAGGTCACTTTTTTCCCTCTTTGAGTCAGCGCGACCGCCGCGGTCAGGCCGGCAAACCCGCCGCCGATAACAATGATATGAGGACGCATTTTGTTAGGGTGTATTTTAACGCAATCGCCATTTTTTTCCATAAGGGAACTGTCAGTCGTTTCTTCAGGACAAGATCAGGGTTTTTTTCGATTTGCTCCAGAATCGCTTTATAGACCGCTTCCATGATGCGGGCAGGGAGGAACTTCTTTTGGTCGTCCTTTGAAAGCGATTTAAATGCGTCGTCTGCTTTTTTAAAGAAAAGGCGCGCCCGATGACATTGAAAATCAAGCAGCTTCATGAAAGATTCATCTTCAACACAACGATTGAGTTTATCCTCTAAATAATCAAATTGCTCCAGTTCATTTTGGGGGATATAAATACGCCCTTTCAAGTTATCTTCCTTGATGTCTCGCAGAATGTTCGTCAATTGCAGCGCCTTCCCCAGCAGAACGGCAAAATCGCGGCCGTGCTCTTCCTGAAC
The DNA here is from genome assembly GCA_016177145.1 of Candidatus Omnitrophota bacterium. Lineage (GTDB taxonomy): Bacteria > Omnitrophota > Gorgyraeia > JACOVV01 > JACOVV01 > JACOVV01. Next base: position 1,656 of record JACOVV010000144.1, read on the forward strand.
TCCGAAGATACGGGACGATACCAGTCCTACGGCAGAAGCCACGCAGTAACAATATTCCTCCAGTTCCTGAAAAGTCTGAAAACGGTTGGCGGCGATATCCATTTCAATGCCGCGGAGAATGTCTTCGATCTCTTGACGGGGAATTTTGTATTGCCGGATGACTTTCTGGAGTTGTTGGGCGTCGGTTTGGGTGGGAGAGCCATCATAGCAGAGCGCTATTTGATAGCGCCACCGGCCTAATTCCCTTTTCGCTTCAGAGGGAGAGGAGGCTAAATCTACCGCGTCGTCTACTGCGCGACAGAATGAGTAAAAAATAAACATCGCCTGTCGTTTCTTTTTGGGGAGCAGAAGAAGCGCCAGGTAGAAGTTAGAAACCGATGAAGGATTAGGCATGAGGGGCTTTCCTTATGGGAATTTTTGAGAAAATTCCGTGGAGCAATAATTGAATCATTTCCCATTTGCTCCACGACGGGCGCTGGTGAAAAACATCGCAGCCCGCTTCTTCAATCCGATCCAGAATCCCCATCCCTCCAAACCAGGTTGCCTTGATTTCCCACTGGAGGCGTCCTTTAAGACAAGGAATAAGGAAAAGTCCTTTTTCAAACAATTCTCGCGTGACCGTGATTTCATAACGAATCAATTCCTGAAAGGA
>JACOVV010000147.1 GCA_016177145.1 Candidatus Omnitrophota bacterium
CGCCTATACCGGTTCCGGCAAGTCGAACATGACCGCGGCCGTAATCCGCAAGGCCCTGAGAGTGATTCCGGATCTGAAGGTTGTGATATTCGACGTATCCTCAGAGTACGGGGTTCATGTCCTTGATGTTTTGAATGACTACCCTAGCCGAGTCCTATTCACGGATTCGTTTGCTGAAAGCAAGGGCTTGGCCGGTGAATACTTCAAGCGCCACGCAACCCCGGAGAGTCTGGTAAAGCTGGAGAAGCAATTTGAGAAGAAGATCTCAATGCTCTTCTCGGATGAGAAGGTCAAGTTCGTGAAGATACCGCTCGCCGGTGAGGAGGACATAGCGAGATTCAGCACCTACGGCGGGCTCGTCGAAGTACTGTCAAATACCTTGAACGACAGATATGGCGCCGTTCAGCAGAAAATCCTCGTCCCTGAAGTGATAAAGATCATAGAACAATTCAGGTTGGAGAACAAACTCGAGCCTGAGAGCGTCTTCGACTCGAAGACAAGTAAACTAATTGCGAGAGTTCAACCACTCGTCGAGGACCTTCCCGCAAACAGCTCTTTGAAGAAAACTTTCGAGAACCTGGCGAAAGTAGTGGAGATGAGTTCGGAAGAAGATGAGGAGGCCAAGTCTGACGAGTATTCGTGGGACAATCTAGTAGATGAGATACTTTCGTCGAAAGAAGATTCACCAAGAGTATTCGTGGTGAACCTTCCCGAAGCGGAAGACGCAAGACTGCAGACTGCCGCCGTCATCAGCGAGGTCTTCAGGAAAAGGAAGAGAAACTTCACTCTTACTCCCAGAGTTCTCTTCATAATTGACGAAGCTCAAGAGTTCATCCCTCAAGAAGCCAGGAAGGAAGATGGAACTTATCAGGCAAGCAAGGCGGTCGAAAGACTGTTGAGACACGGCAGAAAGTACCATTTACATTGTTGGATAAGCACGCAAAGAATAGCTCATCTGAATACAAATGCCTTACAACAGCTTCACAGCTATTTTGTGTCAACCATGCCAAGGCCTTACGACAGGCAACTCATTTCTGATATCTTTGCGATTGACGACGCGTTCATAGACAGAACACTGACTTTCCAAAACGGAGACTGGCTGTTGACTAGCTTCAAAGCTACCGCGACGCAAAACATCCCTGTATTTTTCCACGCCGAAAACAACGAGGATATACTCAAGAAATACGTTTCTTGACAATGCGGGTCCGCATACGGGCAACTCTGGACAGGAAAGACTGATTGCAGTGACAAGGCTTCATTTCCGTTGGGGTGTCGATTTGTTTGTCATAAGCTGCATTCACACTATCCAATCGTTTTGCAAGGCATGCATGGTCTCAAGAGGACGAACTATGGGATGAACTAACTCATGATTACAATCTACGGCGGCAGGCAGACGAGGTCCGCTACTGCTACAAGAGGAAGCTTAAGGAGATTGTGGCGAAATAGCAGTGCACAGAGGACTAGGATGGCCAAATCACTTTCAGGCATCTGGATCCCTGGTTAAGCCCAATATTCACTCGGTGGTTATATGACCGAACGAATTCTAACAGAAAGTCATGGGTAGGGCCATACCATCTTTCAGGATGGCACTAAAAGCCGAGATACAAAGCTGGAGTGCTTTGAGGAGATCCCTTGGCAAGGGCAATAGGGAACAGCTTGACGATTTGTTCGACCAAGCGAGAAGCAACTGCATGGCTGCCGGAAATGCCGTCCGCCCTGTCGTGTTCGAATTGTTCATCCGAGAGATAAAAGCTGTGTTATCTGTCGTCATTCCGCCCATTCTAAGGCTGCAGTCTTCATCATAGCTCATCGACCCATCGATACCAAAAGCTAGGAAATCTCCCTCTCCGAAGTATTCCTTAGCAAAGGCGTTCGCATCAGTCTCGTCCAGCTCCTTCGTGAGTCTCAGCTGGTCAGCGCTTATTGAATGAGTCAACCCTATCCTCGAACCTTGTAACCAATAATTTTGCCTGGTCTGAAAGCCTCCTTGCAATCTCGCTCGACATTTCTTCCGCCTCTAGAAAACCAGTCGTCTTATAAGTTACAACAATTTTCGGGTGATCCCGACGGTCTGCGCGGCAAGAAAAAGCATTAATCGCCTGATTTACCCCTTCCTTGGCGTTTGAAGATCTACTCCTTCCTACCGAGCGCCACTGAAATCGTCTATTCCCTTGGACTGGGAGACCAACTCTGCGGAGTTACTCACGAGTGCGACTATCCGCCGGAGGCGAAGAGGAAACCAGTCGTCGTCCAGTCCCTCATCGAAGCTTCGAAACTCACACAGGGGAAGATTGACGAGCGCGTAGTAGAGAGTCTGACTCACGGACACGGTCTGTACAAGATCAACCGAGAAATCTTGCAGAGAAATAAGCCAGACATTGTCATAACTCAAGAGCTCTGCGACGTCTGTTCAGTCTCCCTGA
>JACOVV010000149.1 GCA_016177145.1 Candidatus Omnitrophota bacterium
GTCCATCCCCGCGCGATCATGAACGGCCCCTGCGGACAGCTAAAGGCGGACATAATCCATTATTCCTATCGTGATTTCTCCGATTTCCTTAAAAAGATGGACAACCATACCACGCGCGAGGCGAAAAAATGGGTGGAAACCGGCAGAAAAATGACTCTCGGCAAGGCGCTTTGGAGGACGGTGGACCGGTTTTTTAGGACGTACGTCGGGAAAAAAGGGCACAAAGACGGTGTCATTGGGCTGGTAGTGGCCGTGTTCGCGGGGTTTTATCAGATTCTGAGCTACGCGAAATATTGGGAAATGAAGAAACGGTAGGGGCAGGCCTCGTGCCTGCCCGAATGGGAGATTGTAGGGGCGGGTTTCAAACCCGTCCCTACAAAGGGCAACCACAGGGGGTTGCCCCTACAGGGGTTAACATGAAAATTCTAGTGACAGGCGGCGCAGGGTTTATCGGATCGCATTTGGTCGATGAATTGGTTCGTTTAGGGCACAAAGTCCGCGTGTTGGATTCTCTGGAGGAACAAGTGCATCAAGGCCGAAAACCGGAGTATCTCAATCCAGAAACCGAATATCTTTGGGGGGACGTTTGTCATTCTCAAAAAATCACCCAGGCACTAAAAGGAATCGATGCTGTGTATCATTTGGCGGCGCAGGTAGGCGTGGGGCAATCCATGTATGAATTACAGCGTTACGTCCGGGATAATTCTCTGGGGACCGCCGTCCTATTGGAGACCCTTCTTAAACAAAAAAAGAAAATTCGTAAATTAGTAGTTGCTAGTTCCATGAGTATCTACGGCGAAGGGATGTACGGCTGCAAAACATGCGGTCCGATTACTCCTAAAGAGCGTTCTCTAGACCAACTGCGACGGGCAGACTGGGAAATGCGTTGCCCGCAATGCGGCAAAAGAGCGGCGCCTGCGCCGACTAGCGAGGAGAAACCGCTGTATTGTTCTTCCGTTTACGCCATTACCAAGAAAGACCAAGAGGAGCTTTGTCTTGTCTGGGGAAAGAGCTATCAGATCCCGACGGTGGCGCTCCGTTTCTTTAACGTGTATGGAACTCGCCAATCTCTGTCTAACCCCTACACGGGTGTGGCGGCTATTTTTGCGTCGCGAATCAAGAACAATCGGCCGCCGATTATTTTCGAGGACGGGCTGCAAACGCGTGATTTTATCCATGTCAGCGATCTTGTCCAGGGGTTGGTTCTGGCGCTGGGGAATGAAAAAATGAATGGGGATGCTTTTAACCTGGGAACAGGAGAGCCCATCGCCGTCATGGATATCGCAAAGATTTTGTTGAAGATCTACCACAGGGAACTTCCTCTCAAGATCATGAACCAGTTTCGCGCAGGAGATATTCGTCATTGTTTTGCCGATGTGACCAAAATCCGCCGAGCGGGATTTGTTCCTGGTGTCCGTTTCGAAGAAGGAATGCGTCAATTAGTTGAATGGAGCCATGGTATTAAGGCCAAAGATAAGGTAGAGCGTTCCACCCAGGAGCTTCAGAAACGGAACTTGGTATTTACAACGGTCTAGTCAACGTTCGGGATTTCCCATGAGCGTCCAATGTGATTTGATTCTATTGACCTGGAACCATCTGGAGGTGACCCGGAGATGCCTGGGGTCTTTGTTCCAGCGCACGGATTTTCCGTGCCGCTTGATTTTGGTTGATAACGGAAGCGATCAAAAAGGGGTCATTGAGTATTTAAATGCCGTCAGACCGGACGGCCCCATTAAAAGCGTTGTCTTTTTGCGGAACGAAGAAGATCTCGGTTTCTCCAGAGGGATGAACCGAGGCCTCCGGTACGCTTTAGAACACCAGCCGGCAAGACACCTGTGCGTTATCAGCAATGATGTTGTCATGACGGATGGCTGGCTATCAGAGCTAATCCGGATTGCCGATCGATTACCAGAGATCGGCCTGGTCAACCCCGTCAGCACCAATTTTGGTTTCTATCCTCCGAATGAAAATAAAATAAACGAATACGCGCTTCGGCTGACTCGTCATGAAAAAGGAAAGTGGCAGGAGCTGGGCAGCTGCATTGGTTTCTGCTTCCTGATTAAAAGGGAAGTTCTGGAAGGAGTCGGTCTATTCGATGAAGTTTATGGGATGGCTTATTATGAAGACGCGGACCTGAGTAAACGGGCCCAGGCGGCAGGATATCTTTGTGCTCTGGCGCAGGGGAGTTATGTTTACCACGAGCAGGGGGAGTCTTTTGGCAAGCAGCAGCAAAAAAGCCAACTCTTTTTGAAGAATGAAAAAATTTTCTATAGCCGTTGGAATATGTCTGGTCCGGAAAGGATTTGCTGGATTCTGTGTGATAAACGGGATAAAGTCGACGCGTCTATTTTTAAAAAGATGCGCCTTCTCGCCAATCGGTTCAATAAAATCAAGGTGATTTACCAGGATCAGGCAATAGCGGAGAAAATTCCAAACCACTGGAATATCCAAAGTGTCTGTTTAGGAAAGACCCCTGCCCCCTTTTTTATAGGGGCATGGGGCTATCTCTTGCTGAAAAAAAAGAAATTCGACCGTATTTTTGTCGATAGGCCGGGTTTAATCGGGTTTCTAAAAAACAGTCAAAGGCGATATCAAAGGGAACTGCAGCTAGATACCGCGGCTAGTCAGCCATGTTAGAAACAGCCCAAAAACTCGTTACGGTGAATTGCCGCCTTTGCGGCGGAGGAGATCTCTTTTTTCTATTCGACAGCTATGACAGGGATATCGGCAAACAGGAAAAATTTCAATTAGTGCAATGCCGTTTATGCAAACTGGTGTTTCTGAATCCTCGCCCTGTTTTTGAAATGTTTCACCGCTATTACGATGCGGAGCGTTATTATCCTTATCAAATGGCGCCCCAAGCGCCCAGCGCCGGCCAAATCGCCGTCAAAGAAAAGCCAAAATCCGGACTCAAGAAAGCAGCGTGTGATCCGGCGAATCCGATAGGGTATTTTTATCTCAGCTATCTGGCGCAAACCAAAGGGGATTTTCACCGGATTAAAAAAGTTGTTCCTTCTCAAACACGATTGCTGGATATCGGGTGCGGCGCCGGCCAATTTTTGTTATCGGCGTTAAGGTATGGTTGGCGGGTCCAAGGGGTCGAGATGATGGAACAAGCTTGCCGCAAGGCGAAAGAGCTGGGGCTTTCCGTCTTTCAAGGGACCCTTCAACAGGCGCGTTTCCCGGACAAGAGTTTTGATTTGGTTCGGTTGAGCCATGTTTTCGAACATCTGCCGGATCCGGGAGCTTCTTTGGTGGAAATCCGGCGTGTTCTCAGTGACGGCGGCAAAGTTCTGATCACCGTCCCTAATTTTGGCGGTGTGATCGCCAGGATTTTTGGGAAATCATGGTGGTGTGTCGATTCTCCCAGACACCTCTATTTGTACACGCCAAAGACTCTGCGGCGCATTGCCGAGAAAGCCGGCTTCAAGATTATTTTTCAAAGGACCGCAACAGGCAACGATGGGATCCTGGCGTGCTTGGAATACTGGATGGAGCGGCGGAAAAGGCCCGGTTCTGGAGGGACGAAATTTCAATTTCATTCCGAGAAATTTCGCCGGTTCATCCAAAGAATTACACCGATGGTCTGCTGGGGTTTTGATTGTGTCGGATTAGGGGATGGGCTCGAAATGACCCTGCAAAAGGAGTGAGGCAATGAAGGCGGTTGAAGAGACAGGCAGGAGCGTAGAAGAAGCGGCTGGTAATGCCCTCAAGCGGCTGGGTGTTGGAATCGAAGAAGCCCGTATCACCATCGTTGAGTTTCCCCCGGCTCAGAAAAAAATTTTCTGTAAAACCCGGTTTAAAATCCGGGCGGTCAGTTTAAAAGAAAAAGTGCGTATTTATACCGGCCGGCTGGGACAGTACGGCGACATCATTATGTTTATCCCCGTCTTACGGCGGATCAAAGAGCTTTATCCCAATTCGTCCATTACCTTTGCCATTGGAGAACCCTATCGGGACATCGCTCCGCTGATCGCCCGGGATCCGCGGGTTGACCGCGTCTTCATACCGGAATATTATTTTGATAAACCTGGAATTTCAAAGAAACTTCGCAAAAAATGGTTTTATCAAGAAGCCCAAGTGGATTGGCGGGGACCCAAAGAGATAGAAGAACAGTCTCGGCATGACTTGGTTTTGGAAACCAGACCTCCCTCAATCCATTTATGGTATCTGGATGGGCTGCACCATATCTGGCAAGAGGGGAAGAGCGTTGGGATTTATGATGTGTTTAATTGGCAGACAGATCTCTATCCAGCCCCAAGCGAAGACCCGGGAATTCAAGGGGATTATATGGTGATCCATGCTTATCCCAGTTGGGAAAGAAAACGCTGGAGCTTGGAGAACTTCAACCGGCTGGCAAGCAAACTTTCTTCTCTGAGAATGCCCATCTATCAAATCGGCGGCAAAGGGGAACCGATGATCGAGGGGACACGATCCCTTTGCGGTTCTTTATCTTTGAATCAGGTGGCATTATTAATACAAAAAGCGAAACTCTTTATTGGCGGAGATTCCGGTCCTATTCATATCGCGGGGGCTTTTCACACGCCGACGGTGGGGATGTACAGCGGCGGTAACATCGTCTATCCGCAGGCGTTGACATCGAGTTTCGAATACCCCGTAAACCCGAACGCCGTTTACCTGGAGGCCCCGTTTAATCAGCATTGTAATATTATTCCCGTAGAGGAAGTCTGCGAAGCGGCGGTCCAATTACTGGAGCGTCGTGTCCCATTGAAAACAAGAGTCAATCCTTGAATCGTTGCCGGTGTTTTATTCTAGTCACTGAGAACTACAGGGGAGCGCGGCAGGCGGCGTTGGACTTATCTAACCGCGGCATTGCCGTTGATTTGTTGATTCAGGAGAAGATTTCCGCAGATGCCCTGGCGGTCATTTCTCCAAAGCCGTTGATTCAAATCCACGCCTGGACAAGAACGTGGTTTTTGCCATTAACGTTGCTAAGAATGATGACTCACGGCGTTGGGAAAATGGTCAAAGTGGTAACGACCGATCACAAAACCTACGCCCGCTATCGTTGCCTGGAGAATATCCTAAAACACCAAACACTGCTTCTTCGTATGAAAGATAAACGATATGTTTTAAGCAAAGAGGGAAATAATGCCGACTGGGAAAATTGCTTTGGTTTATCGGGAAGCTGAACAGATGACGGTCGGTGCATACTGGCGCCGGGCGTTTTTCTCACTGGGGTTTGAAGTCGTTCAACTAAACCCGGAAGAATTTCATCAGATTCCGCTACGGGCCGACTGGCTCATTCGTGTGGACGATGGCCGATACGCCGCAGACCCGCTGGAGAAGGTCATGAAAATAAAACAATTGCCGCCCTCGTGTTATTACGCCATCGATACTCATTTCCCGAGGTCGTTGGAGAAGAATGCGGCCATTGCCCAGTGTTACCAGCGTGTTTTTTGCGCGCAATATAACGGCGTAAGCCAATTGAAAAAGAAGGAAATTAAAGCGGAATGGCTGCCGCTGGCCTGTGATCCGGATTTTCACAAGAAACAGCTTGTTGCCAAGAAATATGATATCGGATTCGTCGGTGGAGACCACCTGGACGGCCCCAGGAAATACATCTTACAGGAATTAAGGGAACGATACCCCGACAGTTATGTTGACCAAGCTCCTTCCGACCAGATGAGCCGCATCTACAGCAGCGCGAAGATTGGGATCAATCTCTCGGCGGCGGGGGATGTCAATATGCGTTTTTTCGAAATACTCGCTTGTGGAACGCTTCTCTTAACCGATAGAATAAAAGACAACGGACTGGAATATCTCGGATTTGAAGAGGAGAAGCACTACGTGGGTTACAGCTCTTTTAAAGAAATGTTCGATAAAATTCGATATTATCTCGATCACGAACAGGAACGCGAGACCATCGCGTCTACAGGACATTTGCTGGTAAGAGAGCGTCACACCTACGCTGAAAGAATTAAAAAGGTATTATTGGATGTCTTGCCGGGACGGACATCAGGTGTTCTATGAGCGCCAGGAAAAGTTTTTGGGTATTATTTATTTTCTTCCTGTTTCCGCTCCTAGTGTTACTATCGCACCAGTCCCAAAACCCCGTCATCGGGAGATGGTCGTCAAGTTTTTTCCTGCTGTTACTGGCTTATGGAGGATGGGTTATCCTGTGGCTTTTTTTCGCGCTTTACGTGCAGCGGTGGGGAGCTTGTTTCTGTCTTTATTTGGCCGGCATATATCTCTTGGCGTTCGCGGCGGTTGATTTTGTTCTTGGGTACCGTTATTTTCACTCCATGATAAAACTAAAAGACCACCCCGTGTATCACCATACCTTAGTTCCGGGTATTCATCATTTGCACATTTCTGAGAATTCATTCCTGGACCGCCGGTACCTGATGAGCGTCAATCGAGATCGCCTCAGGAGAGAGACGGAGGTCTCTCTGGAAAAACAGAATGGTCTTTGTCGCATATTGGCGCTGGGGGATTCATTTACCGAAGGGAAGGGAGTGAATGATCATGAGACATTTTGCTCACGGCTGGAAGAATACCTCAATGCGGACAAGAAAAATAACAGAAAATATGAAGTCCTCAATAGCGGTGTGGACAGCTACGCGCCTGTCCTGGAGTATTTATATTTGAAAACCGATGGGATTCGATTTAATCCTGATTTAGTCCTTCTTTTTTTCGATATGAGCGATCTGGCGAACACCAACGGTTATCTGAAAAGAACTGTTTGGGATCAAGAAGGAAACATTATCGCTGTTTCGCCGCAAAGGCAATCTTGGGGAGAACGGGCGCGCCGCTTTATTACCACGCATTTTTATTATGCGGGGAATTGGTTGTCCAGGAGTTTGCTTGCCAAGCAAAAAAATAACGCCATCGGACGAACACCGGAAGAGGAAATATTTCAATTCGCTCTGGCAGCCGATCAAAAACCATGGGAAAAAGAGTGGAAGGCCGTTGAGGAACACATTAATTGGGTGTATCGTTTCTGTCAGGGACGGAACATCAGGTTCGGTTTGGTGATTTATCCGTGGGGGTTTCAGGTGAACGATTCCGAATGGGCGGAAGGAAGAAAAGAATTCAATATCCCGCAAAATTATACGGCCCCCGCCGATCTTTCTTTCATGCTCCAGGATAGATTTAAAAAGGAGTTTCCGGTTCTGAATTTATTCCCCTCATTTCGCAGTTACAGCGGTGAAAAATTACTTTACTACAAAAAGGATATGCACTGGACTCCGGAGGGGCATGATTTGGTCGCCAGACGTTTATTTGAGTTCCTCAATGAGGATTGGGCTAAAAACCTATAAGGTTGACTATCGAATCGTCGGTTTGTATGATAGGAAATGGTTCTAGAAAGGATAACATGACGATGAAACCGTTAAACGCAAAAAGTTCCGTGATTACCCAGGGAATGTCGCGCTCGCCGGCGCGGGCGATGCTGAAATCCATCGGTTTCACCGACGAAGATCTGAAAAAGCCGATGATCGGCGTCGCCAATACCTGGATTGAGACGACGCCGTGCAATTTCCATCTGAGGCGGCTTTCTGAAAAGATCAAGGAAGGGGTGCGTCAGGCGGGAGGAGTGCCTGTTGAATTTAACACCATCGCCATCTCCGATGGAATCACGATGGGGACCGAAGGGATGAAAACTTCTTTGGTCAGCCGGGAGGTCGTCGCCGATTCCGTCGAGCTGGTCGCCAGGGGGCACTATTTTGACGGTTTGATCGCTGTCTCCGGCTGTGACAAGACAATCCCGGGAACGGTCATGGCTCTGTGCCGGGTGAATGTCCCTTCTCTGATGATTTACGGCGGTTCCATCGCGCCCGGAAGGTTTGAAAATCACGATGTGACCATTCAAGACGTGTTTGAAGCGGTCGGCAAATGCAGCGTTGGAAAAATGACTCCGCGCCAGCTCCATGAATTAGAAGACCGCGCTTGTCCGGCTGCCGGCGCCTGCGGAGGGCAGTTTACCGCCAACACGATGGCGACCGCTTTTGCGGCGATGGGGATTTCCCCGATGGGATATAACGACATCCCCGCGATGGATCCTAAGAAGGACGAGGTCTGTTTTAACGCGGGGCGTTTGATCATGAATTTAATCAGGGCAAATATCCGCCCGAGCGATATTATCACTAAAAACTCCATCGAGAACGCCATCGCGAGTGTCGCCATGACCGGCGGATCTACGAACGCGGTTCTCCACCTTCTGGCGATCGCTCATGAAACCGGAGTCAAACTTTCGATTAATGACTTTGACCGTATCAGCCGCAGGACTCCCTTACTGGGAGATTTAAAACCGGGCGGCCGGTTTGTCGCGACTGATCTGTATGAAGCGGGTGGAGTTCGTCTTGTCATGAAGCGGCTGCTGGAAGCGCGGCTCCTTCATCCGGAAGAAATAACGGTGACGGGAAAAACCATCGGCAAAGAAGCAGCGCAAGCCCATGAGAAAGAAGGGCAGAAAGTCGTGCGGTCGTTGCGTCAACCGCTCAAACCGACAGGGGGGTTAGTGATTCTAAAAGGAAACTTAGCGCCAGAGGGGGCGGTCTTGAAAGTTGCCGGTGAGAAACGACTCACTCACCGCGGGCCGGCGCGGGTTTTCGACAGTGAAGAGAGGGCTTTTGAAGCCGTTAAGAAGAAAAAAATCCAGCCAGGGGACGTCATTGTGATCCGTTATGAAGGACCTCAGGGAGGACCTGGAATGAGAGAGATGCTGGGCGTGACTGCCGCCATCGTGGGTGAAGGACTGGGAGAATCGGTAGCGCTAGTCACCGACGGACGTTTTTCCGGCGCGACGCATGGGCTCATGGCGGGCCATGTGGCTCCCGAAGCGGCTAAAGGGGGACCGATCGCTGCGGTCAAAGAGGGAGACACCGTTACCTTTGACATTCCTAGACGACGGCTGGATGTGGCGCTCACGGAGCATGAAATCAAAAAGCGCTTGACACAGTGGCGCCCGCCAAAACCGAGATACCAACGGGGTGTCATGGCTAAATACGCCCGGTGGGTCTCCTCCGCGGCCAAAGGGGCCGTGACCGATTTCCGTGATGAATGAAATCACTAAACATGTGGTTTTGATCTGCGAGGATGGATGGGAAGGAATCCGGGAGTTTGCCATAAAACTTTCCGCGAAAGGGATTCCTGTTTCAGTGATCATCAAAGGAGACCCGGGACCTGAAGTAAAGGAAATCATCACATCCCTGCCAAAAATTAAGAACTATTTCTTTAAGAGGAATCCATACCGGCTTTTTCTTTTTCCGCTTCTCATCGGACTCTATCTAAGAGAGGGGTGGAACGCTTGCTGTATTACCAAAAAAAGGACCTACCGCCATCTACAGAAACTTCAAACTCTCCTGAAATTTCGCTTGTACTTCTTTGAAGAAAACGGCAAGAATTCTCAGTGTGTCTCTCAGTCAGGGGAGAAAATCAGCTGTATTGACCTCGCTTCCCAA
>JACOVV010000143.1 GCA_016177145.1 Candidatus Omnitrophota bacterium
ATCTCTTCTAATTTTTTGAATCCTAACCGCGCCAGGATTTCACGGATTTCCTGGGCGACGAAATTGAAATAGTTGACGACATGCTCCACCGGCCCGTCGTATTTGGCGCGAAGTTTCTCGTCCTGGGTCGCGACGCCGACCGGACAGGTGTTCAAATGGCACTGGCGCACCATACAGCACCCGGCGGCGACGACCGGCGCCGTTCCAAACCCATATTCTTCGGCGCCAAGGATCGCCGCGAACACGACATCCCGCCCTGTTTTTTGCCCGCCGTCGGCCCGAAGACGGACACGTCCGCGGAGATCGTTTAAGACCAGCACCTGCTGCGCTTCGGAAAGCCCCAGCTCCCACGCGCTGCCGGCATACTTAATAGAGGAAAGAGGCGAAGCGCCGGTCCCGCCGTCGTGCCCGCTGATCAAAATCGTGTCGGCGTGCCCCTTGGCGACTCCGGCGGCGATCGTTCCGACCCCCGCTTCCGAAACGAGTTTCACGCAGACCGTCGCGCGGGCGTTCGACGCTTTCAAATCGTAAATCAATTGCGCCAGGTCTTCAATGCTGTAAATATCATGATGCGGCGGTGGTGAAATCAACGCCACTCCCGGCACAGTGTGGCGGTTATTCGCGATCTCCTGGGTCACTTTGTGACCGGGAAGCTGGCCCCCTTCTCCCGGCTTGGACCCTTGAGCCATCTTGATTTCAAACTGAATCGCCGACGCTAAATACTCCGGCGTCACGCCAAACCGCCCCGAAGCGACCTGTTTGATCACGCTGTTGGGGGAATCGCCGTTCTTCAATACATAGAAACGGGAGGAATCTTCTCCCCCTTCGCCGCTGGAGCTTTTCCCCTTGATCCGGTTCATCGCCATCGCGAGTGTCTCGTGCGTTTCCCGCGAGAGCGCCCCGTGCGACATCCCTGAAACGCAGAATTTTTTACGAATTTCCTCGACCGGTTCCACTTCCTCAATGGGAATCGGCTGACGTTTCGCGAAATCAAGCAGATCCCGCAATGTCACCGGCTCACGGTGGTTAACCGCGTCGGCAAATTTCTGATAATCCTCCCACTGGCCGCTCTCCACCGCCGCGTGCAGGAAACGAATGACGTCCGGATTAAAGGCGTGGTACTCCCCATCCCGCCGGAAACGATAATATCCCCCCGCTTCCAGAGACGGTTCGTTTCTTTCTTCGGAGAAAGCGCTCTTGTGCCATTTCAATAGGTCGGCGGCAATTTCGGGATAACTGATCCCGCCGACCCGCGAGGATGTCCCGGTAAAGCAGTCATTCACTAACGAATTGTCCAGGCCGATCGTTTCAAAAATCTGCGCGCCGTGATAGCTGGAGACGGTGGAGATTCCCATCTTGGACATGATTTTTAAAATTCCTTCGTCCAGCGCTTTTTTGTAATTTCTTAATCCTTTTGGCAGATCAAGATCTTTAAACTCTCCCTGCTCAACCAGCGAGCGTATGACTTCGTAAGCGAGATAAGGATTGACGGCGCTGGCGCCGTAACCGATCAAAAGAGCCACATGATGCACGTCCCGCGCTTCGGCTGTTTCGCAAACGATGCTCGCCTTCATTCGTTTCCCTTCACGAATCAAATAATGATGCGCCGCCCCGACCGCGAGCAGAGCGGGGATATGGATCAATTCTTTTCCAGCGCTTCGATCGCTTAAGATAACGATCTTTTTCCCTTGATCAATGGCCTCGCCCGCCTCGCGGCACAAACGGCGGATCGCTTTCTCAAGCCCTTCAATGCCGTCGTTCACAGGAAAAACCGTCTCCAGCGTCACCGAGGAGAATTCTTTATCCTTGAGCCGGCGAATGGACTCCAGCTCCAAATCGGTCAAGACCGGAGAAGTCAATTGCAGCAGGCGGGCATGCTGTTCGGTCTCTTCGAACATGCTCCGCCGCTGGCCCAATAAGGTGAAGAGCGACATGACGATCTCCTCGCGGATCGAATCAATCGGAGGATTCGTCACCTGGGCGAACATCTGTTTGAAGTACGTGTAGAGGAGCCGCGGTTTCTTGGAGAGGACGGCGTGAGGCGTATCATCTCACATCGAACCGACCGGTTCTTTCCCGTCAGCCGCCATCGGTTTGAGAATCATCGAAATCTCTTCCTGAGTGTAGCCAAAAGCCGTTTGCTTCTCTTTGAGTGTTTTCGAATCCAGCGGTTTGCCGTTGGCCGTCGTCTCTGTCATGTGGAATGAGAGTGTGTGCATCTGCCGCCGAATCCATTCATCGTACGGTTTTCGCGCGGCGTAAAAATCTTTGATCTCCTGATCGCGGTAGATTTTTCCCTTCGTTGTATCCACCGCAATCACTCTTCCAGGCCCCAGTTTCCCTTTTTCAATAATCGTTCCTTCTTCAAGTTCAAGAACACCCGCCTCGGAAGCCATGACAACAAGCCCCTCTTTAGTCACAAGATACCGGGCCGGCCGCAGACCGTTTCGATCCAGACAGGCGGCGACGATCCTGCCGTCGGAGAAAGCCAGCGCCGCCGGGCCGTCCCACGGTTCCATCAAACAGGCGTGATACTGATAAAACGCTTTATGAACCGGATTCATGTGCGGCATATTTTCCCATGGTTCCGGGACCAGCATCATCGCGCAATGCAACAGATCCCTGCCGGACATGACCAGCGTCTCCATCACGTTATCCAGACTCGCTGAATCGCTTCCCCCCGACTGCACAATCGGCTTGAGCCGTTCGATCCGCTCTCCCCACGCTTCGGAATGGAGCTCCGGTTCGCGCGCCCGCATCCAGTTCCGGTTCCCCATCAAAGTATTGATCTCGCCGTTATGCCCCAGATAGCGGAACGGCTGTGCCATGAACCAATTCGGCATTGTGTTGGTGCTGTACCGCTGATGGAAAACCGCGATGGCGGTTTCATAAAGAGGATCCGACAGGTCGAGGAAGAATTTTTTTAACTGCGAAGCGACAAAAAGCCCCTTGTAGACCACGGTATGATTTGAGAAAGAGGGGATATAAAACCCTTCAATCCCTGACTGGAGGATTTTTTGCTCAATACTGTTCCGGACTAAATAGAGAAGCCGTTCGTATTCTTCAACGGGAATAGATTCGGGACGAACTACCAATGCCTGAACAATTTCCGGTTGGCTGGCGCGCGCCTGATTCCCCAGGACGGAGGGATCTACCGGCACCGGCCTCCACCCCAACCAGGTCAGTTTCTCTTTGGCGACTTCTTCCTGAACAATTTTCCGGCAGCGATCGGCTGTTTCCTTTTGCCCCGGCAGGAAAAACATTCCGACTGCCAGGTCGCCGATTTTAAACCGGCCGGCCCGCTCCCCCGCCAGCTTCACCGCCTCTCGCGCGAAAAGTTTCTGCGGGATCTGCGTGAGGATGCCGGCCCCGTCACCGGTCTTCGCATCCCCAGCGATAGCGCCGCGATGCGTTAAATTAACGACCGCCTGGATCCCTTTCTGTAAAACGTCGTGGTTTCGCTGGCCGGAGATATTGGCCACAAACCCCACCCCGCAGGAGTCCTTCTCAAAACCAGGATCGTAGAGTCCGACCGCTTTCATGGTAACTCTATATTGTATCGAATGTTGGCTTGGTTCGCAAGATGAAATCCAATCCGGCGCTTGGGCGGTTCCGGCGACTGATCCTATTAATTGTTATTGGTTGAGTTCCCTGCGGACAATCGTTTCCAGATGGTAGACGTATTCGTCGTACTTCCCGGGGTAAAGACGGACCGATCCATCCTTGACCTCGATAATTTTTGTGGCAATCAGATGAACGAAAGTCCGGTCATGGCTGATAAAGAAAAGGGTCCCGGCGAACGATTTGAGGGCCCGGCCCAAGACCTCGACCGTCTCGAAGTCAAGATGGTTGGTCGGCTCATCCAGTAATAGCGCGTGGTTTTTCCCTAACAGTAAACCTGCCAGACAGGCCCGCGCCCGTTCCCCGCCGCTCAATACCGCGAATTTCTTTTTCACATCGTCCCCTTTGAAAAGAAAACTCCCGGCCATATTGAGAATTTCCTGCCGTGAAACAGAAACGTCCGCCTTTTCCGAAAGATAAGTAAACACATCCATGTCGGATGATAACTCCGAGAAAACATGCTGGGCGTAATAACCGATTTTCAGGTTATACCCCCAGGAATAACTCCCCCCCTTCACCGCGAGGCCCCCGGCGATCGTCCGCAGAAACGTCGTCTTTCCCTGTCCATTGTCGCCGAGCACGGCAACGTGGGACCCTTGATCCACCTCCAGAGAGATACCGCCGGCCACCTGTTTTTCGGGGTAACCGACGCTTAAATTACCGCATCGAAGCGCGAAACCGTTTTTCCGCTCAACGTGAGGAATCTTGATCCGGACGTTTGACAGCGGGTGCCCGACCTCAATAGTCTTCATTTTTTCGATCTGTTTCATTTTAGACTTCGCCTGAGCCGCTTTTGACGCTTTGGCGCGGAACCGGTCCACAAACGCCTGAAGTTGTTTCTGCTTGGCCTCCACGTTTCTGTTGTAACTGATCGCTTGTTCCTTCTGCTCTTCTTTAAAGATCAGGTACTCCTCAACCGTTCCCGGATAAAGCGTGCAGCCGCCGTTTTCTATCTCAAGGGTATCTTCACAGGTTTTTTTGAGGAATTCTCGGTCATGCGAAACAATCAAAAATCCGCCGCGATAGTCCCGCAAAAATTCTTCCAATAAAATCAGGGTCTTCAGATCAAGGTAGTTCGTCGGCTCATCCAGGATCAGGAAATTGGGGTCGGCAAGAAGCATCGAGGCGAGTTTAACGCGGGTGCGGTACCCGCCGGAAAGATTTCCGATTTCCGTCGTCAACATTTCGCGCTTCAGTTGAAAACGGCCCGCGATTTTCCCGCACTCCCACTCTTCCTTGCCGCTGTACCGGCTCAGGAATTCCATCACGGTCTCTTCAAGGGAATAGGGGTCTTGTTGTTCGAGATAGCTCAACCGAAGCGAAGAACTTTTAGTGACGGCGCCGCCGTCTTCTTCTTCGTGGCCGGTGATGATTTTACACAGCGTTGACTTGCCGGCGCCGTTTCTCCCGATGACGCCGACCTTCTGGTTCTCGGCGAAAGAAGCGGTCGCGCCGTCCAGGATCACCCGCGCACCGTAACTTTTATGGATATCGTTGAGCTGAAGCAGGACTTTCATTGAGACATTATACCCTCCGTGTCAAGTAGGGGGCACCCACAAGGGTCAATAGACGTACCCCGTGAGGATTTTCTTGCAAAGAATTTTTAGAAAAATTTAACTCGCGTGGGTGATAACGGGTTGGGAAAGAAATATTCGTCGTCTTCCCATTGGGAGGGGTTATTGATGATATATTCACGGATACTCGTAAGGTCGGATTCGGTGCGGATAACATGTTCGTAGAAATTACGCTGCCATAATTGTTTATTAAATGACGGCCAATTGTTGATTCTGACATTACGGATGTATTCGTTGGTGGTTAATGATTTAAATGCACCAATAATTTCCCCCACCGTAGGGGCGCCCTTTATGGGCGCCCTTTGTCTTGTGCCTGCCTCTCGGCAAGACCGAGGGCCCGCCCTGTCATCCACGTCATTCAGGGCACCCACAAGGGGTGCCCCTACATCGCCGGTTTTTCCAACAATGACGATTACCCCGTGCAAATGGTTGGGCATTACGATAAATTCATCCATTTTGATATTTGGGAAACGATCGGGCAATTTATTCCAATTGTGCGTGACCATATCCCCCGCTCCATTCAACACCATTTTCCCATTCCGAACATCGCCAAATACACATTCGCGATCATTCGCGCACACCGTCACATAATACGCGCCCTGTTGCGCATAATCGTAATCTTTCAATCTAATCGATTTGCGATTCCCTGGCATAATGACCGCCTATTATTGATTTATTCGTTGGTTGTTAACGAGTTAAATGCACCTATAATATTTCCTAACGTAGGGGCGGGCCTTGTGCCCGCCCTATCATCCATGTCATCCAGGGCACCCACAAGGGGTGCCCCTACTCGAAAATTTCATGGATGAAACCCAATCTGGCGCCTTGGCTTTTTCTTTTCGATCATTAATTGCTTCACGACTTCAAAAACGGTATGAATTTGTTCTTCATGTTCACCAACAACATGTTCAAGTCTTACCAAACGCAATGCTAAATCCTTGTGAGACAAAAGAAGCTCTCTCAAACGCACAAACACCCGCATGATCGCGATGTTAACCTGAATGGCCCTTTGACTGTTAAGAACACTGGATAACATCAAAATCCCGTAGTCGGTGAAGGCGTACGGAGGCCGCCTTAAGCCCATTCTGTCCGAATTGGAAGTCACAAATTGTGACTTCCAATTTTCAAATTCCTTTTTAGTCAATTGAAACATGAAATCATTCGGGAACCGCGCCAGATTACGTTTTACCCCTTGATTTAGCGCCTTTGTTAATACACCATAGAGTCTTGCTAAGTCACGATCTAACATTACGTTCTGACCACGAATCAGATATATTTTGTGCACGATAGTCTCTTGTTGTGGAATCAGTTCTTTCATCAGAAAACCCTCCTTTTACTAATATAGACGCTCTGTGTTGGGATTTTCTTTCAAGAATTTTCAGAAAAATTCGACTCGCGGGGGGACAACAACGTAACCCCTCTCCCCTTGGGGGAGTAGGTTCGACTTCGCTCACTACAAGAGGGTCGGGGTGAGGGATGATCTGTGGTTGTGGTATTTTTGTCAAATATCAAGACTTGACCCCAAATTCGAAATTTACATTTTGTCAATACAACTATCAATCTGTAAACACTCTGCCCTGCGGACTACGCCCGGTGGTCTTTGTCCATTGGCCAGATTCGACCCTATATACTTACGCCCTATCATCCAG
>JACOVV010000146.1 GCA_016177145.1 Candidatus Omnitrophota bacterium
CCAATGTTACCCGATCCTGCGGCCGCTTGGGACCGGCTAAACTCGGCTCTACCGTTGAAAGATCCAATGTGATGACGTCGCTGTAAACCGGATCGGGTGTTTGATCGGTCCGGAATAATCCCTGGATTTTATAGTAGGATTCAACCAAGGCGGCCAATTCTTTGGGGCGTCCGGTGAGCTTCAAATACTCCAGCGTCTCCTGATCCACGGGAAAGAACCCGATCGTCGCGCCGTATTCCGGAGCCATATTGGCGATCGTCGCCCGGTCCGCCAAGGACAGATGAGAAAGCCCAGCGCCGAAAAACTCGACGAATTTTCCGACGACCCCTCTTTTTCGCAAGATTTGCGTGACGGTCAAGACAACATCCGTTGCCGTGATTCCTTCCCGTAAACCGCCTGTCAACTTGAATCCGACGACTTCCGGAATCAACATCGAAATCGGCTGGCCCAGCATCACCGCTTCGGCTTCAATCCCGCCGACCCCCCAGCCGACGACGCCAAGACCGTTAATCATCGTCGTGTGAGAATCGGTCCCGACCACGGTATCCGGATACGCCTGCGTCACACCGTTATTTTTCTGGCTAAAGACCACTTTGGCAAGGTACTCTAAATTCACCTGATGCACAATTCCTGTCTCCGGCGGAACGACACTAAAATTCCGAAACGCTTTCTGCCCCCATTTGAGGAAAAGATACCGTTCGCGGTTCCGTTCAAATTCGATCCGCGCGTTTTTAGCGAATGAGTCCGGGTTGCCGAAATAATCCACCTGCACGGAATGGTCAACGACCAGGTCGGCGGTTTGGAGCGGATTGATTTTCTTGACGTCGCCGCCGAGCTTTTGGATCGCTTCCCGCATGGCGGCCAAATCCACTACCGCCGGCACACCGGTGAAATCCTGCAGTAACACCCGCGCCGGCATGAAAGCAATCTCTTGATCCGAGTGGGCTTTTGGATTCCAACGGACCAGCGCTTCGATGTCGGTTTTCTTAACCGTCAGGTTGTCTTCATTGCGTAAAAGGTTCTCAAGAAGAATGCGGATAGAAACCGGCAAGCGGGAAATATCCACCCCCAGCGCTTTCGCCAGTTTATCCAAACGGAAAATCTCATAACTAGCGTTGCCGATTTTCAACGCCTCTTTCGTCCCAAAACTATTGTGTGAAATTTTATCCATGGGTTTTTGTAGGGGCGCAATTAATTGCGCCCCTACACCAACGTTGCATTAGGGCAGGCACGGGGGCCTGCCCCTACATCATTCTCCAGTCAACTTATCAAATTTTTCCACCGGAATCGCTTCTGACGTCGTAAACCCAATCCCCGTCAGCCGGGCCAGCTCAATGGAGGCCTTCACGACTTTCTCCGCGCTCGGAAGCGTCACGACCAGAACCAAATCGTACCGCCCCAGCAGAACATGCATCGAGTTCACCTTCCCGCCGAGTTTCTTAATGACACTTACCGCCTCTTTGGTCCGGTCGGCGCTGATCCCCTGCACCGCATCCTGTGAATACTTCCCGAACATATAGTACGTTGCCATAACAATAGCCCCCTTTCTAGAGTTGTTTTCCTATTATAGCGGATATGAGAGAAATCGTCTAAGAGGATGAATAGTTGAATTTTTAACGCTTTAAGTTTACAGCGCCATTTCTGGCGCAAGTGAAATGGCTGGAGTTGGCGGACTTGGCGGTGGATCCACAGGAGATTGATTCTGGGAAGCGGCGGCCGGCTTTGGAGTAATCGAAAATAACAGCGCGCCAAAGATGATCAATGGGAGCGTTACGATTAAAACCGGCAGTCCTATTAAATGAGCAGAAAACGTGATTCCTATTGAAAGGATCATGTATCCCTTCAACGTGACTAGAGCCATCTTGGCTCTCTTCCACAATTTCGGTGAAGAGGATAACGCTCGATCAGGAATGAAGAACGTCAGAAAAGCGATTACTAAAAGCAACGGAGCCAGTCCCCAGCTGAGATGGGAAGGAAACGATAAAGAAACAGCCAATGGAAGATACACTGCCGCTCCAAGGAATACTAATATCCCATTGATCTTTCTCCAGAGGGCGTGCCCTTTTCCATCGGGCCGGTTGATGGATCGGCTTGGAATCAATCCGATCAAAGAACCGGTCGTCCAACCGTACAGAATCCGGAAATCGCCATGTAATTGGCTAATCACTGCTTCACTTCCAAAAAAATTATGAGTGAAATATCCATTGAGCAAAAAGAGAGCGGAACTGATGAAAAATCCTTCCACTGACTTCGTTAATTGATTGAAATAGCTGTATTGCCTCAGCACCTTCTGATGAGAATCTTGGCTGGTTTTGCCATTTTCTCTGTCGGCCCATATCGCCAAAGGCCCGACCAAACAGATCGCCATGAAGTATCCCAGTACCGCTCCATTCATCCGATTCAGCAGAGTTCTCAAGGCCGGCGTCCATAAATTCGCTTCGGCCGGAATTTGTTGATTCTGGTAATGATAGAAGGCCGACTGAATCCCGCCATTCATTGTTCCCCACAGGAAGAACAGCGCGGGCCGCCAGCGGTCTACTTTCGGATGCCGCGGTTCACTGTCCAGTTTCTTTCCCTTTACTGTGTACCTGCGGAGTTGATCTTGTAAAGTCGTCAGAATGCCGCCGAAGACCCCGTCAAACAACCGGGCGCGCCACCCTTCTCCTCTGAATTCGCCGATCCCCTGAGCAACTCCCACCAGACCGGGGCCGCCTTGAAGGAAGTTGATCAAGCTGGCCGCGGAAAGAAATACTACAATGACCAAACATGCCATCGTCATTCCAACCACATCCCGTGATTTCCACCAGGGATCTTTGTTTTCCGTGTTTTCAGTTGAAGTATCAGAATGAGATTCTGAAGGCTTTATGTCTCTCGTGCTGGCAGAGGGGGCAAGAGCATGATGACGTTCAATGAGATCTGGATTGGCCCAAAGGATTTGCCCTGAAATAAAACTCAGTAATACTAACCAGGATACCTGGCGGGACAACGTTTTCAAGAGAGATTTCCCTCGTTTCTAGAACACTCCTCCCCCTTGTGCGAAATGTTTGTAACGCGCCAGAGTATATCATACGGATCAAGCGCTGGCAATTTCATGAGAAATGGGGGCTATCCCCATTTCTGTTTCTTTATCTCCACTCCGGAAGTTTTTTGATAATCTTCCACTGCTTGGCTGTCACCGGCTGGACCGAGAGGCGGCCGTGGCGCAGGAGGAGCATCTCCTTAAGTTCAGAGATTTCCTTGAGGCGTTCCAGTGTGATTAAAGAACGGGCCGCTTTGACAAACTCGACATCTACCATGAACCAGGTCGGTTTCTTGAGATCACTTTTGGGGTCGTAATGGATATTTTTAGGATCAAAGGCAGTGTGGTCGGGATATCCTTCGCGGATCACTTTCGCGATTCCGGCGATGCCGCTGGGGTTGGCGTTGCTGTGGTAGAAGAAAGCTAGGTCGCCGAGTTTCATCTGATCGCGCATATAATTGCGCGCCTGGTAATTGCGGACACCATCCCAGGGAGACACTTTAGATTTCTTGAGATCTTCAATCGAGAAGACATTGGGTTCGGATTTCATCAGCCAGTATCTCATCGCCATTTCTCGACTCCAATCTTCGCGCAATAGCGCTCAATCGGACAGCGACTGCACCAGGGGGAGATTGGGACACAGAGGTTTTGGCCGAAAGTGACCAGCAGATCGTTATAGGTAATCCAATATTGCCTGGGGAGCTTTTTTCGCAGGACCTGTTCGGTTTCATCGGGGGTTTTGGTTTTGATATAACCCCAGCGATTGGAAATTCGATGAACGTGGGTGTCCACGCAGATGCCGAGTTTATTGTATCCGAGTGTTACGACCAGATTCGCCGTCTTACGCCCGACCCCTTTCATCCGGGTTAGTTCATCCACGTCATCGGGAACAGCGCCGTTGTATTCTTCCAGTAGAGTCCCGCAAACTCCCAAAATTGTTTTCGCTTTCGTCTTGTAGAACCCGGCCGGGTAGATCGCTTTTTCAATCTGTTTCGCGGTGAGTTGGATCATCTCCCGCGGGGTGTTGGCTAATTCAAATAATCGTTGACTTGCCTGGTTGGTCACCTGATCTTTCGTCCGCAAACTGATCAACGTCGAGATCAGCACATGAAACGGCGTCCGGTGCCGCTCGGCGATTTTCCCCACCGCCGGGACTTCCCATTGGGAGATGACTTTCTTTAAGGCGCGGATGGCGTGGTGAAGTTGGTTGGGGGTCACGCCTTCGGCTGGGTTTGCTTGGATTCGGCGATTTTTTTGCAGAGGCCGAGGAATTCCATCGCCGAGGCGAGACAGGTTTTGGCGTCTTCTTGGGCGCCATCGGCGATTTCGAAAACTTTGATGAAGCGGTCGAGGTCCTTAAACTTCGCGGGAATGACAGGATTGGAAGCTAATTTTTCTTTGTATCCGTTCAAACTCTCTTGTTCGCTCTTGGGATCAAGACCTTCATCCCGAACCAGGACATTGACCATCGAGACGATCGCTTGGATCGAACGAGCAATGGTGTCGGTGAATTGGTCAAATCGGAAGAGATTCTCCGACTGAAGCAGCAAGTTTTCCGCTTCGCTGAATTTGCTGGTCGCCTGCATCTCGACGCCGGCGCACTCGCCGACTCCCTGATGAAGCACAAACTGTTCCTTCTGTCCCCAATCGTTGTAATCATCAGGATTGGAATCGAAACCGGCAATCGCCGTGAATTCGGAGAGTTCCTGTTTGACTCTCTCTTTGCCGATCCGCTGGACAAAATCAGTGAACGTCTCCCCACCCTTGCGCTCGGCGCGGTAGAGTTCCAGAATTTTTTTAACGACCTGCGGGCCCCGTTTACTGGGGACCTTCAGCATGAGCTGGCTGAACGTGGCGTTCCCCTCTTTGGGACTGCCGCCCAATAGAAGATTGGCGTACGGAACCGAGCGGCCGTCGTTTCGTCCGGCGCCGCCGAAGAACCCGATGTCGGCCAGATGGTGCTGGCCGCAGGAATTGGGACAGCCGCTGATGTTAATTCTTAAGTTTTCCAAATCTTTTCCCCACGGAATGGTTCCGTCAGCGAAGGCTCGGCGGATGGCGCGGGCGAGCCCTTTGGAAGAAGTGACTCCGAGATTACAAGTATCCGCTCCCGGGCAGGAGGTGACATCCGTTAATTTCTCCGCCCCAGGCTCTGATAATCCTAACTTTTCCAAATCGGCGTAGAGCGCCGGCAAAGACCCTTGCGGGACCCATCGCAGGAGAAAATTTTGTTTGATGGTCGCGCGGACATGATCGCCGGTATATCTCCGGACGATCCCCGCCAATCCCCGAAGCTGGTGAGACGTGATATCCCCGATCGGCAGGACTACATGAACCATGACATATCCGGACTGTTTTTGGGAGCGGATATTGGTTCTCTGCCATTCGGCGAATTTCACTCCATCCACCGTGACTCCTTTAGGATCTACCGCGGCTACCTTTGGTGGGTTTTCCACGCATTTCTTTTCAAATTCATGGACAAGTTCCATCCATCGTGGATCATCGGTGACTACTTTTAATTCCTCCTGGACGTGACGGCGGAATTCGTCAATCCCCATCCGCGCGACGACAAACTTAATGCGGGCGCGGCCGCGGTCTTTACGATTTCCTTCCCGGTGGAAAACGCGGATGACTGCCTCGGTGATTCGCGCCAGTTCTTCTACCGGGACAAACTCTTCCAGAAGTTTTGCCGAATGAGGAGACGACCCCAATCCTCCCCCGACATAAACGGCGTACCCATGCGTAGTCCCGCGCTGGCGGGCGGTGTATCCAATATCATGCATGGAGGTCAACGCGCAATCCTCCGGGCATCCGGAGAAGGCAGGTTTGAATTTCCTGGGCATATTCTGGCAGATTGGATTACGCAACAGATACTGCGCCATCGCCAGTGAATGAGGCGTGACGTCAAAAGGTTCACCGATAACCACACCGGCCATCGGGCAGGCGGTGATGTTTCGAACGGTATTGCCGCACGCCTCGCGGGTCGTTAAGCCAACGGCGGCAAGCCGTTCCATTAACCCAGGCACCGTTTCCAACTTGACCCAATGGATCTGTATATCCTGCCGCGTGGTAACGTGAGCGATACTATTGGTCAGAGACTCAGCTAGATCCGCGATACATTCTATCTGAGCCGCGTTAAGCCCCCCACCCGGAATTTTCACGCGGATCATCTGGACGCCGGGTTGTCTCTGGCCATAGATCCCGTGCTGGAGACGAAACGAACGGAACAGATCCTCCGGGATCTGCCCTGTTTTTAGGAGCTCGATCTCATGGCGGAACGCTTCTGATTCCCTTTGAGTATTCTGGGTCTTCATAGGCGGTTTAGTATAGCTGAATAAGAGTTCTCCGTCAAGCAACGGAGGGAACGGTTGTTTCTATGTACTCAGCCGCTATGCGGGGTAATTCGTCCTTTCGGACTCCGTTAAGCCAAATATTATCGGGAAAAACCATTAGATTAGGCCCCTGGCGGCACAAATCCATGCACCCTGATCGAGCAACTCTGATTTTACCTTTTAGCCCTTTTTTTTCGATATATTCCTTTAGCCACTCCCGGAACTGCTCTCCGGTTGGATTCCCTTCTGGAGAACAACAAACCCCGTCTTCGCGGCTGTTACAGCAGACAAAAATAATTCGTTGATAGGGAGTTTTTTGGCTTCTCAACGCGCTTCCTGACCCACCACAACCTTACCTAACGAGACACTCCCGGGTTTCTGTTTTGTGAATAGTTCGATGTTCTGCCGGGAATCCTTGGCAGAGGCCGCTTGGATTATCTTCAGATGGTCTGTCTGTACCGCCAATTGATTTTTTAATAACGCCATGTCGTTCTGTGTTTGGCGCAACAACGCGACAATAGCTTCTTTACGTTCCTTTTCATCTCTTAGCTGCTTCTGAAGTTGAACTTTGGCCTGAGCCAACCGATGAGCGTGAGTCGTTAATCTTTCTCTCGCCTCTTCCGCTTCCTTTCTTTTGGCGCGCTCGATCGGCAACAACACTCCAAGCGCCATCGACAAGCTGATAAAAAACACTAATGCCCCGGTCACCAGCGCCCAGCTTTTGGACCGGATTTCGACCACGGAGTAAATCTTCGGCATGGATCCCCCCCCTTTTGATAAAAGATTATACCATCACCGCTATTTTTTGTATAATAGTTTCATCATGCTGCGCGCTATTCTAATGGATTTTAATGGTGTCATTCTTAACGATGAACCGTTCCATTTGGAATTGTTTCAAAAAATACTTTCCGACTACCACATTGCCCTAACCAGCGACACGTATTATCAGCGATATCTTGTTTATGACGACGAAAACTGCTTTCGCCAAATC
>JACOVV010000017.1 GCA_016177145.1 Candidatus Omnitrophota bacterium
ACCGGGGCAGACTCGCGAAGGAGTTGTTAAAAACGTCACGGATTTTGGCGTATTCGTGGATCTCGGCGGGATTGATGGACTTCTCCATATCACGGACATGAGCTGGGGACGTGTGGGGCATCCTAGTGAAATGGTCAACGTGGGCGACAAGATCGAGGTGGTCATTCTTGATTTTGACAAGGAGAACACTAAAATCTCCCTGGGGTTGAAGCAAAAGACCCCTAACCCGTGGACCGTTGCTGCCGAGAAGTATCCTGTGGGAGCCAAAGTCCAGGGAAAAGTGGTCAACATCGTCTCCTACGGCGCGTTTATTGAGTTAGAGAGAGGAATTGAAGCGCTAGTTCACGTGTCTGAGCTTTCCTGGACCAAACGAGTGAACCATCCCAGTGAAGTGTTAAAAATTGGAGATATGGTCGAAGCGGTCATTTTGGCGGTGGATCCGGAAAATCAAAAAATGGCTCTCGGTATCCGACAGGCGCAGGAAAATCCGTGGCTGCGGGTTGACCAAAAATATCCTCCTGGAACTCGAATCAAGGGGAAGGTCCGGAACCTCACCGATTATGGCGCTTTTATCGAGGTCGAAGAAGGGATTGATGGGTTGGTTCACATCTCCGACATGTCATGGACGCGCCGGATTAACCATCCCAGCGAGGTCTTGAAAAAGGGGCAGAAGGTGGAAGCGGTGGTGTTGTCTACCGATGGAGCCAGTCAGAAGATTTCTCTCGGGATTAAGCAATTGACGCTGGACCCATGGCCCGATATCATCGAACGCTATCCGGCTGGAACAACTGTTGAAGGAAAAGTCACGAAACTGGCGGCCTTCGGCGTATTTATTGAGATGGAAGCTGAATTGGAAGGGTTGGTTCACGTCTCAGAACTCGAAGGCACGGGACCTCTGGAAAACCGTTTCAAGCCGGGTGACATCGTTCGCGTGCGAGTGATTCGCCTTGACGAAGAGAAACGGCAGATTGGGCTAAGCATGAAGGGGGTAAAATAGGGGCAACCACAAGGGTTTGCCCCTACAACGGATTGATCGTAATAAACGATGACGTAGGGGCGGGCCTTGTGCCCGCCCTGATACAGGGCAACTGATATGAGCGATAAAAGAATCAAGGAACAACTCGATCTCATCCGCCGAGGGACGGTGGAGATTATTTCAGAAACCGAGCTCGCAAAAAAAATCGAGCGTTCCCTCCAGACAGAGAAACCTCTCGTCATCAAAGCCGGCTTTGATCCCAGCGCCCCGGATCTTCATCTGGGGCATACAGTGCTCTTGCGCAAGATGCTGCATTTTCAACAACTGGGGCATGAGGTTTTTTTTATCATCGGCGATTTTACGGGCCGTATCGGAGACCCGACCGGAAAAACCGAAAAGCGCAAGCCGCTCGGTGAAGAAGAAATTCAGAAAAACACCAAAACTTATAAAGAACAGGTCTTTAAAATTCTTGACCCAACGAAGACCAAAGTTGTCTTTAACGGGAAGTGGCTGGGGAAACTGAGGTCGGAGGATTTTATGATACTGGCTTCCCGCGTAACTTTTGCGCAGCTCTCGGCTCGGGCAGATTTTAAAGAACGAATTGCCCGGAAAGAGGATGTTAGTTTGAACGAGCTTCTGTACCCGCTCTTACAGGCCTACGATTCGGTAGAACTAAAGGCCGATGTCGAACTCGGCGGCACCGATCAAAAATTTAATCTGCTCATGGGAAGAGATCTGCAGAAGGATTTTCATCAGGAACCCCAAGCAATTGTTTTAATGCCTCTTCTTGAAGGACTAGACGGCGTGCAAAAAATGAGCAAGAGCTTAGGCAATTCCATCGGAATTCAAGAAGAACCCAAAGAGATGTTTGGAAAAATCATGTCCATCTCGGATGATTTGATGTTACGATATTACGAATTACTGACAAACGTGGATGTCGAAAAGGTAAAATCTGAAATCAAAAGCGGGAAAAACCCGAAACTGATCAAAGAAGAACTGGCGTTTTCGATCACGAAAGATTTCCACGGCGAAGCAAAAGCCAATGTTGCCAAGGCGGAGTTTCAGAAAGTTTTTCAACAAAAAGGAGCGCCTGCCGATATTCCAGTTTTCACGATCCAGCCGAACGCAGATGGAAAAGTAGATATTCTTAAATTCCTGCTCGATACAGGCCTGGTCTCTTCCATGGCCGAAGCCCGTCGTCTGCTTCAACAAGGGAGCATCAAACTCAACCATTCCTCCAAGATTCAAGAGCGTTTTTTCATTCTCAATGAGGGTGACATTCTCCAAGCCGGCCCGCGGAAGTTCATCAAGATAAAACGGTAGTCCTCGTCTTCATTTGACAGTCTCTCTTCAATAAGCTAAAATAACATATCTTAATTTCTCTCAATGAATTAAGAGTAAGATAATTCCATGAAAACCAACGAGTTACGAACCCGGTTTTTAACTTTTTTTAAGGCCAAAGATCATAAGATCGTTTCCAGCGCTTCCTTGGTGCCGGAGGATGATCCGACTCTCCTTTTCACCAGCGCAGGGATGGCGCAGTTTAAAGAGAATTTCCTGGGAATCAAGAAGGATTTAAAACGGGCGGCGAGTTGTCAAAAGTGCCTGCGCACGGGCGATTTGGAGAACGTCGGCAGGACTCCCGCGCACCAGACCTTTTTCGAGATGCTGGGGAATTTCTCCTTTGGGGATTATTTTAAAGAGGAAGCGATTTGCTGGGCGTGGGAATTTTTGACCCAGGAATTGAAGATTTCTGAAAAGAAACTCCATGTTTCTGTTTATAAAGACGATCTTGAAGCATTCACGATCTGGCAGAAAAAGATCGGGTTGCCGGTCTCAAAAATTTCCCGGATGGGAGAGAAAAGCAACTTCTGGCCCAGCAACGCTCCTGATGACGGCCCGGACGGCCCCTGCGGCCCCTGCTCGGAGATTTTTTATGACTGGGGAGAAAAATTCGGATGCGGCAAAGCCGCCTGCGGGGTTGATTGCGGTTGCGGCCGGTTTATTGAAGTATGGAATCTGGTCTTTACCCAGTATGACCGGCAGGGAAAAGGAAATCTTAAACCGCTTCCAAGAAAAAACATTGATACGGGAATGGGATTGGAGCGGTTGGCCAGCGTCATGCAGGGAGTGCGGACCAATTTTGAAACCGATCTTTTTGTTCTCATTATCGCGGAGATTGAGAGGTATTTGGGGCCAAAGGCAAAGAATCACTTTGGCCTGCGGACTATTGCCGATCACATTCGCGCGGCGGTTTTTCTAATCGGCGATGGGGTGCTTCCTTCAAATGAAGGAAGAGGGTACGTGGAACGAATGCTGATCCGCCGTGCTTCCCGGTTGGCGCGGCAGGCGGGAAGCAAAGACTTTTTTCTTCACCGGTTGGTTCCAACGGTGATCGGGGTGATGCGTGAACCGTACCCTGATCTGGGAAGCAGGGAACTGCTGATGAAAGAGGTCATCCAGAGTGAAGAAGATCGTTTTGCCAGAACGCTGGATGAAGGGACGCGGATTCTCGATCAGGAAACGGCGCGGTTAAAACAAAAGAAAGAAACGATTTTTCCGGGAAACGTCGCTTTCCGCCTCTTTGATACTTTTGGGTTTCCGATAGAATTGACTGTGGAGTATCTTCATGAAAAAGGGGTTAAGGTGGACATGAATGAGTTTAACGACCGGTTGGAGGAGCAGCGGAGGGTGTCAAGAAGCGGCAGTCAGATGGGAGGGACTGTTTTCGCCGAGACCTTCGCGCAAAAAATCCGGACGTTAAACCTAAACAGTAAATTTCTCGGTTACGAAACTCATCAAGCGAGCGGGAAAATTCTCGCTATCATCGAGAACGCGGTCGTTTTGGACCAGAGTCCTTTTTATGGCGAGGCGGGTGGACAAATTGGTGACACCGGCTATTTGAGAAAAGAAGGGGTTGAGTATCGGGTTTACGACACAAAAAAGGTGGATGAGGCGATTGTTCATTTTGTAACCCCTCTGAAAGGGGAGCTTAAAGCAGGAGACGAAGTCTCTGGGATGATCGACAGCGCCCGGCGCAATTCAATCATGCGCAATCACACGGCGACACATCTGCTTCAGGCGGCCCTTCGCCAAGTATTGGGAAAGAGCGTGGAGCAGTCAGGATCACTGGTGGCTGAAGACCGGCTCCGCTTTGATTTTACGCATGTCGGGAAAGTGCCGCAGGAGGCTCTGGAGAAGGCGGAGGAAATCGTGAATGATGAGATCCTCAAAAATATTCCGTTAGAGGTTCATCTTCTCCCGCAGGAAGAAGCCAAACGGCGGGGAGCGATCTGTTTTTTCGGAGAGAAATACGGGGATGTCGTGAGGGTGGTGGAGATTCCCAGATTCAGCCAGGAATTTTGCGGAGGAACTCATTGCAGGGCGACGGGGGATATTGGTTTTCTGCAAATCATCTCGGAGAGCGCAGTCGCCAGCGGGGTTCGTCGGATCGAAGCCGTCACCGGGGAAAAAGCGTATCGGCGCGCTAAAGAGAATGAAATAACGCTGCGCCAGCTGGCCGTCCTGCTTAAGACTTCACCCGACAACGTTGCCGAGTCGCTGCAGAGATTACTGCAGAAGGTGAGGCAGGTAGAGCGGCTCCAGCAGAATTGCAATAAAGAAGCGGCCGGCGATTTCGTCGAGGCATGGATTCAGGGAGCCGAAACGATTGGAACTGTTTCTTTAATGGTTCGCCCCGTGGAGGGTGCCGATCCCGGAATGCTTCGTTCCCTTTGGGACCGGATCAAGGTGAAGTTCAAGCGGGGGATCGCCGTATTGTGGTCGGTGAAGGAAGGGAAACTGTCACTGGTGATGGGTGTCACCCATGATTTAGTGAAAGAAGGATGGGATGCTTCTCAATTGATTCAACCGGTGGCAGAATGGGTTGGCGGGAGCGGAGGGGGAAAAAAAGATCTGGCGCAGGCGGGAGGGAAAAAACCGGAGCGGGTGGAAAAAGCTATGGCGGCATTAAAAGAGGAAATTAACCAGTTAAAAAAAATATGAAACTTATTCGTTCTAACAATCGAAAACTAGAGCAATTGACGTGCCGCGTGCCGGCCCCTAACCGGCGCGTGGAGGGGGCGGTTCGGACGATTCTGGAGAATGTCCGGAATAACGGCGACGCCGCGGTTTTACGTTACGGCAAAAAGTTTGACGGCGTCAGGATTAATCCCAAACAACTTCGTGTTTCGGAAGCGGAGATCAGCGAGGCGTTTAATGACGTTCCCGCTTCGTTTCTGGCGGGATTAAAACAGGCCGTTGAAGAGGTTACCCAATTTCACCGCCATCAGATGAAACAGACAAAGCGGCGCCTGATTCGTCTGGACGGCACGACTGTTCAGGAGGTTTATCAGCCCCTGGAGAGGGTAGGGGTTTATGTCCCGGCGGGAATTCATCCGTTGGTTTCAACGGTGTATATGACCGTGATTCCGGCGAAAGTGGCCGGCGTTAAGAAAATTATTTTAACCACTCCGCCTAACGTGAACAAGCGGGTTAATCCGTACATTCTTGTCGTGGCCAGTCTTTTGAAGGTGGACGAGATTTACAAGGTTGGCGGCGCGCACGCCATCGCGGCGATGGCTTTTGGGACTAAAACGGTTCCTAAAGTGGATGCCATTGCCGGTCCTGGCAACCCGTATGTCACCGAAGCGAAGCGCCAGTTATTCGGTTACTGCGACATTGATTTATTGGCTGGGCCGAGCGAGGTAGTGGTCATCGCGAACAAATTCAGCAGTCCCGACATGGTTCTGGCCGACCTTCACGCGCAGGCGGAGCACCCAAACGGTCTGGCTATTCTTGTGACGACATCCAAAAAACTGGCGAAAATCGCGCGCGATCAAGGGCCTGAAAAAG
>JACOVV010000148.1 GCA_016177145.1 Candidatus Omnitrophota bacterium
CGCTAGGATGGCACACGGCAAAAAACCTTTTGGCTGCTCCCCCTTTTTTCTTCCCCTTCTTCTTGTTCCCGGCTGCAGGCACTTGGAAGCTTCCTGCCAATTCCCGGATAAACACTCCCGACCTTGCTTCCATCTCCAGAATCTTGCCATCCAGAATATAACCAGAAACTTTCGGCAGGAACTCGTTGACCTCCCATTCATCCATATATTCAAAAAAAGTAATCCATGGACGAATTTCTATGGTCACTTGCCCCTTAATCTCCCTGGCTCGCTTCATCCCCTCGTTAATCCTCTTCTGCGCCTCAGCGAGCGCCTTTAACGCGATTTCCCTTGTTTTTTTATCTTCGACAAATTGCCTGAACCACTCGTTTCTTTCGAGTAATTGCGGTATTTTCTCCCAGAAAATTGGGGGAGTCGCATATAGGATTGCCAAGGGAATTTCTTTTCCGTTGGCATAACGTAAAAACAACGATTCATTGCCGGGAGTTAAAATCTGGCCCAGCATTTCTGCGTAATGAACTAAATCATCGGGGCCGGGCAGTTGAGTCGGAATGAACGGCTTCTCAAAATCCGCGTAGGCGGAGCCGGCCGCTGGGGGGGCGAGCCATTGATTCTTGTCCCCGAAGGAAGCAAGCCCTTCGCAATGACGCAAAAACAAAAAAAACATGACTAAAAGTGTTTTACTGATCATTTCTTATCCCTCTAAACAAAAACCGAATTACCCCCTTTAGGTAACTCGGCTGATTTATGTAAATACGGGGTCGACGGGATTTGAACCCGCGGTCTTCTCCGTGACAGGGAGATGTGTTAAACCAGGCTACACCACGACCCCTTGTTAGTTCATAGTTCGTAGTTCATGGTTCATCGCTGTAAACTACGAACAATGAACTATGAACCATGAACTCACTGGGCGGTGCAGGGCTCGAACCTGCGACCTCCAGAATGTAAATCTGGCGCTCCACCAACTGAGCTAACCGCCCTCTAAATACCGTCGTTTCCGCCAGAGGCGGATCTCGCCTTCGGCGGACGTCGCTCGTGGTTCGTCATTCGCAGACAGAAACCCTGCTATTAAGTCCGTTTATCATAACAAATTTGAGGCGGGCGGGCAAGGTTAGCTTTGCTGGGTAATACTGCTAACTACAGAGCACCATCTACAGTTTCGTCTTCATCCCCAAATAAATATCCTCTTGCATCGAGTTGATATTTTATTACTTCAGATAGCAGAATCACGCTCACCAGGGACAACTCTTTTTGAGTACTCTCACTTAAGCGGCTCCACACACTATTTGCAAAAACTTCTAGAATCCACTTCGTTTCAAATTCGTCAGGGGGAATGAAGGTCGCTGTCGTAACGACTGGATGCGTGTCTGGTTGGAGGGAAAGGTCTAACAACAGGAGCATTTGGTGAGCATACGGGTCCAGAGTCACTCCCGAAGACATGAATTTGGCTTCTGTTTCATGCTGTTTTAAAAAATACTCTATCTTTGCAGCAAATTCTCTTGCCTTAGCATCAGAGTCGTCCCTAGCCCTTCCTATCTCTCTAAGTGTGTTAAGCCAGGTGGCCGTTTCCCGTTCTGCTTCGCGAAGTCTTTGATTAGCAGATACACCCTCTAAATTCCTCTTTTGATTTTCCCTGAGAAGAGCAGCAAGGGAGTCGCGGCGCTGAAACTCCTCCTGTAATTCTATAGGGAGTCTCCCCATCACTTCGCCCAGGTGATCCGCGAATCTTTCGTATTGATCGGGGGTAGTAAGTTTTTCTTTCACATATCGGTCCAACATCATCAGGAACGCGCTGCCAGCCGATGGATCGTTGGACAAAAATTGCCGCATCTCTTCTGTCACCGTATGGAGCGTAAACGGATTCATGTTATTCCCTATACCCCCGCTCAAGTTTTCAGTCATCAATAACAACACGCCGCTTGCCCTGTAAGCTGTGGATGCGATGAAGTTCTGTGGATCTCGCAGGAGCGACTGAAGTGATCCTAGCACATCAGGATATTTTTCTAAATAATCTAACTCTGTCAAGGCCTGCAATTTTTCTAAGATTGGGCGCGCATAGAATTCGCCAGCCCCTCTTCGTTCGGAATCAGTTGACTCGCTAGGAGCAGGAGATTGATCGGCTCTTATTAACGCAAGCGCTCCTGCAATTTTTTTTAAATTATCCTCTATCCCGGGAATTACCAGATGACTCATGTCAAGTAATGCTT
Source organism: Candidatus Omnitrophota bacterium (assembly GCA_016177145.1). Classification (GTDB taxonomy): domain Bacteria; phylum Omnitrophota; class Gorgyraeia; order JACOVV01; family JACOVV01; genus JACOVV01. The sequence continues at coordinate 2,208 of JACOVV010000148.1, forward strand.
CTAAAGATGGTTCTTGGGATCCCCTTCTTTTTTGTAACTCCTTTATCATCTTCCTGTTTTGTCTCGGACTTCCTTTCTCGGTTAGGGCAGCCGCAAGGGTCGCAGCCGCGCCCTTTTGAGGATCTAGTTGAGAAAGCATCTGCGCTATTGTGTCTACGGCATGCTCTATCACACTGTATGTACTGTTATTAAAACTATAAAACAATTTAGGAGTGATCTCTTTCCAACCGGTCGAAGTCAATATTCCATTGACCTCGCTTTGCCCGGCGCTGGCAGGGGCAAGATAGTTTTCGTTAACGAATTCCGTTATTTCTGGTGCAGGTAACGTAAAATAAATACCCACCCCCAGGGCAATACTGCAGAAAAGCCGTCCCACGATGATTCTCCTTTCAACAAAAAAGAGGGGGAATCCCCCCTTTAAGAGACTACACTGATGGAAAAACAGTACCACGAACAGAAGGATTGTGTCAAACTCTAACTCTCCTCCTTATAAATCCACTGAATTTGAACTTCCTCTTCAATAACCTTGAAATCACGATCCTTTGTGACTAATATCAATTTCTCCGTATTGGCAAACGCGCCGATATAGCTGCGAAAATTGGGGACGGTTATCATAACAAATTTGGAGCAAGCGGGCAAGATTGACCTTTCGTCCCCTTCTATGGCAAAATAACCCTTCCACAAACCATGGGACAGACCACACGCAAAATTCAGGTTCGGGATCTCGCTATCGGGGGCGGAGCGCCGGTTTCTGTCCAGAGCATGTGCGCCACCCATACCCAGGATATTGACGCCACCGTCCGCCAGGCGGAATTGCTCCGCAAGGCCGGGGCTGATTTAGTCCGCATTGCCGTTGATAACCCTAAAGACGTCCAAGCGTTAGCTCAAGTCCGAAAACAAACCAAGGCGCGCCTGGTCGTTGATTTACAGGAAAATTTCAAACTTGCCGAGATTGTCGCCCCTCATGTGGATAAAATCCGTTATAATCCCGGCCATCTTCATCATTTAGATAAGCACCGTTCGATTGAAGAAAAAATCGCCTGGGTTGTCGCTATCGCCCGCCAGAATGGATGCGCGATCCGGATTGGCGTTAACTGCGGTTCGGTAGCGCCCGATTTTCTGGAGCGCTACAAAGGAGATCATGTCAAAGCGATCGTCGAATCGGCCGCCTGGCACTGCGGGCTTCTGGATGATTTGAAATTCACGAATTACGTCGTCAGTTTGAAAGATTCTGATCCGTCGAAAGTCGTGACCTGTAACAAAGAGTTTTCCAAGCGACGGCCGGATGTGCCGATTCATTTGGGTGTGACTGAGGCGGGATTGCCGCCGGATGGAATTATCAAAACCCGGATCGCTTTCGAGCAGCTGATTCCCTTCGGAATCGGCGACACCATGCGTGTCTCTCTTACCGTCCCTTTCGAAAATAAAGATGAAGAGATCAAAGCGGGCCGGCAGATTTTAGAAGATATTAAAAATAAACGATTCGTTTCCGTCCCTGATTTCGGCAAAGGGTTGAATATTATCTCCTGTCCCTCCTGTTCCCGCGTCGAAAACGGCGATTTCGTGAAACTCGCCACCGATGTGAAACAGATGACCGCCTACGCCAAAGAACATAAACTGACGATCGCGGTGATGGGCTGCCGGGTCAACGGTCCCGGTGAAACCGACGACGCCGATCTGGGACTCTGGTGCGGGCCGAGCACGGTGACCTTAAAACGGAAATCAGAAACCTTGGGGACGTACGGTTATATGGAGGTACTTGCAGTACTCAGACAGCGTTTAGATGAACTAATTAATCAACCCTCGCAACACCTTTAAATTCATTACATCTTCTTTTAGATCAGGGCTCTTCGGAGTCTCTAGCACCATCGGGATTTTTTCAAACCGCCGGTCGTTGAGCAACGCGCGAAAACCCTCCAATCCAATCGCCCCTTGGCCTATGTGCTCATGACGATCTACCCGTGAGCCGAGTCCCTTTTTGGAATCGTTGAGGTGGAACGCGTAAATCTGTTCAATTCCCACGATATCCTCGAATTGCTTCATGACATCTTTGTATCCCCCCACCGTTCGAATATCGTAGCCGGCGGCAAAGAGATGGCAGGTGTCTATGCAGACTCCCATTCGATCCGGTTGATGGACCTGTTTTAGCATCTCCACCAGATGTTCAAATTTGTAACCGACGTTGGTCCCCTGCCCGGCGGAGATTTCAAGGAGGATGCGGACGGGTAGGTAGGGGCGGGTTACAAACCCGCCCCAACCGATTTCCAAAGCCAATCCAAACGAATCCGCGA
>JACOVV010000002.1 GCA_016177145.1 Candidatus Omnitrophota bacterium
AGATTATCCTGCTCAACATCCCGGCTCTTGAGTCGTCTCATAAAGGGTGACCTGGATCATAAAACTTCACCCCCTGCCTCGCTTATATTTGATACTTAATGCTTTTCCCAATGACAATCATTAAAGGGTTAGGTTCGCTCAAGTTTGCCGTCGTTTTGATCATCTCGCTGGTTCTGCTGTTGATTGTTTCGACCAGCATGGAATCGGCTTTTGGGACGCCCTTTGCTCAAAAAACTTTTTACCAGAGCCGATGGTTTGATCTCTTTCTGTCGTTAGTATGGCTCAACATTTTCTGCTCCACGCTGACCCGTTACCCGTTCAAAAAACACCATACCGGGTTCGTCATCACCCACATCGGGATCTTGATCGTTCTGGCCGGGGCCCTTCTAACCCGCCTCTTGGGAGTTGAGGGACAGATGATGCTCGTCGAGGGAGAACACAAGCACACGATCCAGCAGGACGGTTATGTGTTAAACATCGCCTCCGGCGGTCAGCCGCCGGCCGCCGTCGAGATCAAAAATAAAAAGGATTCTAACCCGATCTCTGTTCCGTTAAAAGATAACCCTTCCCATTTACTTCTCCACCGCACTTCAGAACACTTAATACTCACCCAGGGCATCGCGGAAGGGAGTGAGCAAGATCCTTCAAACCACGCGATTGAAGCGGCTTTGCATAGCGACACGGTCGGGCTGGACCAGACTTTTTCACTCATCGAAAAAAATCCCGAAGACCCTCATTCAGCCGCGGCTTCCATCGGGCCAGCGACCTTATTGCTGAAAACCGAACAAGACCCGGCGAACCCTCCCCGTTCCCGGCTGCGGATTTCCAAAAAAGGCGGGGAAGAACTGTTTTCCATCGAGCTGACTCCCGAAATTCTCGCGCGATGGCAGAACAGCGTTTCAGACGAGAAAATAACCGTCCCGTCGTCCGATTTGACGCTCACGAACATCCGCTACCTCCCCAACGCGAAAGTGGATGAGAATAACCAACTGATCAACGCCCCCCAAGACATTCACTTCAATCCCGCCATTGAGTTTGAAATTTACGATCCGCAGGGGCAGCGGGAACGGCATACCAAATTCGCTCTCTTTCCCGACTTCGACTCACTCCACGGAAAAACCACCGGTAATCTTTTTGATCTGTCCGTCGCTTTAGAGATTCCCATTCCCGAATCGGCCCAGGAACCGCAGCCCCCTTATTTGATTTTCTCGGTCTCGCAAAAAGGAGAATGGACCTACCGTTCCCTCTCTTCAAAAGGACCATCGCAGGAGGGGATTGTTTCTTTAAACTCCCCCACTTCGGCGGGATGGATGGATATCACTTTCACCGTCACGCAAATCTATCATCGCGCAGTGATCTCCAAACAAGTGGTTGAAGATCCCCACGGGACCGGAGGGTCTTTCGGCGCCGAAATCTCTCTCATTGAAGAAGGAACCGCCGCCGGACAAAAACAGTGGGTTTTGCTGGATCAGCCGGCAGTCTTTGAAACTAAGGCCGGGCCGCTCCAATTGGCGCTGACTCGTAAAGACCTCACGCTCCCCTTTCTCCTTCAATTGGCTGATTTTAGAAAAGTGGACTATCCCGGCACGCAGAATCCTTCCTCCTTTGAGAGCGATGTGACTCTCTATGACATGAAAGAAAAAACCACGATTCAGAAAACGATCAGCATGAATAAGCCCCTGGACCACGCCGGGTTTAGAATTTTCCAGTCTTCCTATATTCAGGACCCCAGTGTCGGCGAGGCATCGGTTTTCACGATCGCCAAAAATCCGGGAATCACTTTTATTTATTCCGGCGCGATCATCCTTTTCACCGGAGTTATCTTGCTGTTTTATGTCAAACCATTATCACGAGAGGGGAATAATAATGTTGAATGAACGTACAGCTACCCGCTTCTTATTATTGGTTTGTTGTCTCTCTATTTCCTCCTGCACCTCAACTCCTTCTCATCTTTCAGCCGCCAAGCAGATACCGATCCAGCACAACGGCCGGATCAAATCATTCGACGCCTTCTCGCGTTCAACCGTGCAATTGATCACCGGCAAGCAAACCTGGCAGAAACGGCCGGCGGTGCAAGTTGTTCTCGATGCGCTCGCCCATCGTGAAAAAATCAAAGATTTCGAATGGATCCACGTCAACTATGCCGAACTGCGCCAAGCCCTCGGCCTGCCAAAAGAAAAAACATCCTTCTCCGTCAATCAAATCATTCCTTCTGTTGATAAGGTAGTCGCGCTTGTTCAACATTCTCAGGCAAAAAGGGATAAAGACCTCCGGCCGACGAAACTGGAACA
>JACOVV010000152.1 GCA_016177145.1 Candidatus Omnitrophota bacterium
GAAAAAGAAATGAAAGAAAAAACGGAGTTAGAGCGTCTTTATGAGTAGAGGTGACCCATGAGCCAGATCGATAAGGAACTCCACGATTTATTCCATCGCCAGGCGGGCCGAGAGGGGAAATCCCCTGAAAAAAGAAAAGAGTGCCTGAGCGAGTTAGTTATCCACCGCTTCTTGGAAAAGAAAAGCGGCGCGGCGGAGCGGGAGAAGGTCGAGAAACATCTGTTGGAATGCTATGATTGCCTCCAGTGGATGGCAGAAATCTCTAAGGCGAAAACAGCTTTTGAAAGAGGAGCGCTTAAAAGCAGTTCAGGGCAACAGTGGGCGGAGAAAATCAAGAAAGAACTCCCGCCTCAACGAGTCCTTTCGGTCAAACACCGCACATGGGGCTGGTTGATGGCGGCGATCGTTTCTTTCGGCTGTTCCTTCTTCTTCCGTCGTTACTTCGTTCAGTTTTCCGCGGCGGCCCTTTTCTTCGGCATTAAATGGATCGTTGAAACCCGCACGACGAAAGTCCTCATTGCCGTCCAGGACGCCTGGCGGCGCGGCGACCGGCAGACAGCGGAAGAGCTGTTGGAGAAATTAGGAAAGCGCAAGTAGATAGTGATATAATACTCTTCCTATATACAACCGGACTCATCCATCATGCAGACATTGGCAGGAAAAAAGACCCCTCTTTACGACATCCATCAAAAGCTTGGCGCGAGAATCGTTAATTTTGGCGGATGGCTTCTACCGGTTCAATACACCGGAATTGTCCAGGAGCATCAAGCGACACGGCAGAGCGCCGGGCTTTTTGACGTCTCTCACCTGGGGCAGGTGGATATTGAGGGAGAAGAAGCGGAAAAATTCTTGGAAGAACTCCTGCCGGCCGACATTTCCGCGTTAGCGGATGGCCAAATCCAACACACCCTTTTTTGTCAGGAGAACGGCGGGATCATTGATGACCTGCTCGTTTACCGGCATCAGAAAAATTCCTATCTTTTAGTCATCAACGGCGCTTTTATCGAGGACGATATCCGCTGGATCCTCAAACATGCCGCTTCCCATCGTGTGCAGATCACCGATAAGAGCGATGTCACTTTCATGATCGCTGTCCAAGGGCCTAGAGCGGCGGAGCTTTTGAACTCGCTGGTCTCGACCCCGCTGGAAGAAATCGGCTATTATCATTTCCTCCGTGAAGAGATCAAAGGAATTCCTGTTTTGTTGTCCCACACCGGATATACCGGCGAGGATGGGTTTGAAATCATGGGAGATTTTCGTCAGGCGGCGGCCATCTGGGAAATTTTGATGAAAACCGGCGGTTCAGAGATTACTCCGGCCGGCCTTGGAGCGCGGGACACACTTCGTTTAGAGGCATGGTATCTTTTAAGCGGCCAGGATTTTGACAAAGAGCATACGCCGATTGAAGCGGGATTAGGATGGACGTACAGTTTAACCAAACCGCAAAATTATATTGGCAGGAACGTGCTATTGGAGCAGAAGCAAAAAGGAGCCAGCCGAAGGATTGTCGGTTTCGAAATGATCGCCGATGGGATCGCACGGCATGGCTATCCGATTTTCAAAAACGGGCAAAAAATCGGGGAAGTCACCAGCGGCGCGCCGGGGCCCAGCGTCGGTAAAGCGATTGGGTTGGGGTATGTTCCCGCCCCTCATGCCGGGGTCGGCAATGAGATTGAGATCGCAATCCATGGAAAGAAGAGAAAAGCCAGAATCGTCCAGCGGCCTTTTTATCGGGGAGGATTGTACGTCGCCAAGAGGAGACATTCGTGAGAGATAGGGTACAGGGGACAGGGTTCAGTGAACAGTCAAATTCTTCTTGGTTTTTCTGTACCCTGTACCCTGAACGCTGTACCCTGAAAGGGGAGAATCAATGAAACCATCAAACATACCCGCAGATCTAAAATACGCCGAGACCCACGAATGGGCCCGTCTCCAGGGTGATCGGGCAACCGTTGGAGTCACCGACCACGCCCAGCAGGAATTACTCGACGTCGTCTTTGTCGAACTGCCGCAGGTAGGCCGAAAGGTCAAAAAAGGAGAAGCGTGCGTTGTGGTCGAATCGGTCAAAGCGGCCAGTGACGTTTACTCACCGGTCAGCGGAGAGGTTGTTGCCGTCAATCCCGATCTGGCGAAGAATCCGGCCTTGGTCAATACCGATCCTTACGGTAAAGGATGGATGTTCCAAATCAAGGCGAGCGCCCCGAAAGAATTGGATGGATTACTGAGCGCCGAAAAATACCGGCAGGCAATCGGGGGGTAGTGGGAAATATATGTCATCATACGTTCCCATCACCACTGCCGAGCGAAAGAAAATGCTGGAGACAATCGGCGCCAAGACATTTGATGATCTCCTGCAAGGAATTCCCAAGGAGTTGCGTCAGGAAAAGCTGAATCTGCCCAAGGGACTCTCTGAGATTGAACTCCGGCATCTGCTTCGTGATCTTGCCGGAAGAAATGAAACCTCACAAACCTATCTTTCATTTCTGGGGGGCGGTGCCTACGATCATTTTATTCCTGCCGCCGTCTCACATTTAATCAATCGCAGCGAGTTTTATACGGCGTATACCCCTTACCAGCCGGAAGCGTCTCAAGGAACACTCCAAGTTCTCTTTGAATACCAAAGCATGATCTGCGAATTGACCGGCATGGATGTTTCCAACGCCTCTTTGTATGA
>JACOVV010000150.1 GCA_016177145.1 Candidatus Omnitrophota bacterium
CTTTTATGGGGCACGTGGATCACGGCAAGACATCGTTGTTGGACTATATCCGTAAAACGCGCGTTGCCGCCAAAGAGGCTGGAGGGATTACCCAGCATATCGGCGCTTATCAAGTGCAGATCGGAAAAGGCAAGGTCACGTTTTTGGACACTCCCGGCCATGAGGCGTTTACGGCGCTGCGGGCGCGGGGAGCGAATATCACCGATATCGTTGTTCTGGTGGTGGCGGCTGATGATGGGGTGATGCCGCAGACAATCGAAGCCATTGACCACGCGAAAGCGGCCAAAGTGCCTATCGTGGTAGCGATTAATAAATGTGATCTTCCCGGCGCTAACGTTGATACGGTCAAATCAAAATTGGCGGAGGTCAACCTTCTTCCTGAAGATTGGGGCGGCAAAACGGTCACAGTCTCGGTTTCGGCGAAAACAGGGGTTGGAATTGACGGCCTTCTGGAAATGTTATTGCTGGAAACGGAACTTCTGGAATTGAAAGCGAACCCTAAGAAACCGGCAAGCGGCGCCGTGATCGAAGCGAAGCTGACGCCAGAGCGGGGAGCGTTGGCGACCGTTTTAGTGCAAAATGGGACACTCCGTGTCGGAGATCCTGTGCTGTGCGGAATGACTTACGGTAAAGTCCGCGCGATGTGGAATGACCGCCTGCAACCCGTTCAGGAAGCGGGGCCGGCGGCTCCCGTGGAGATTTCAGGATTGTCAGGTGTGCCTGAGGCGGGAGATCCGTTCTTTGTTGTCACTGATTTGGAGCAGGCGAAAGAAATCGCGAACAAACGCCTCGCGGAAAAGGAAGCCCGCGGTTTTAAACCGACTCAGCAGCACATCACGCTGGAAGATCTTTATGCCAGGATCAAAGAAGGAAAGATCAAAGAACTGAAACTGGTGACAAAAGCGGATGTTCAGGGGTCCTTGCAGGTATTGAATCAAATCATCAACCGTTTAGGGACCGGAGAGGTCAAAGTGGATATCATTCACTCAGGGGTGGGCGATATCAATGAATCAGACGTCATGCTGGCCGCCGCTTCTGACGCTATTGTGCTCGGTTTTCACGTGCGGGTTGATTTTAGCGCTCAGGCGGCCGCCGCTCGTGAAGGCGTTGACTTACGGGTCTATGACATCATTTATGAAGTTGAAGCTGCTGTGCGCGCCGCCATGGAAGGCTTGCTCGATCCGGAAATTCAAGAACAGATGGTTGGGAAGGCGCAGGTTTTACAGACGTTTGACGTTCCGAAAATCGGCACCATCGCGGGGTGTAAAGTAACGGGCGGCAAAATTCACCGGAAGGTTTTGGTCCGGCTTGTGCGCGGCAAGGATGTCATTTTTGAAGGAAAAGTAGGGTCGCTGAAACGATTCAAAGACGACGTCCGTGAAGTGCTGGAGGGATTCGAGTGCGGAATAGGCATCGAAGGATTTAATGATATCCACACTGGAGATATCATCGAAGCGTATGAAAAAGTCGAAAAGGAGCGAAAGCTGACGGTTTCATAGACTATGACTGACAAGAAATATGCCGGCGGTAAACCTCAATGAAAGAAAGAATATTAAGCGGCATGCGGCCTACGGGCGCTCTGCATTTGGGCCATTTGCTGGGAGCGCTGCAAAACTGGGTGACTCTGCAGAATCAATACGAATGTTTTTTCATGGTGGCCGACTGGCACGCTTTGATGAGCGAGTACGAAGACCCAAAAGAAATCCGCCTCAGCGGCCAGCGGATGGTCGTTGATTGGCTTGCCTGCGGCATTGATCCGGAGAAGAGCGTCATTTTTCGGCAATCGGATGTTTCCGCGCACTTAGAGCTCGCTTTCATTCTGGGAGTATTAACGCCTCTGTCGTGGCTGGAACGGAATCCAACCTATAAGGAACAACTGCGCGAGCTTTCGGCGCGCAACTTGACGACTTATGGTTTTTTGGGATACCCGATTCTTCAAGCGGCCGATATTTTGCTTTACAGGGCGGCCAAAGTTCCGATCGGTGTGGACCAGCTCGCTCATTTAGAGCTTGCTCGAGAAATCGTCCGCAAGTTCAATTCGCTTTACGGCGGCGATCTTGTGGAACCGATGCCGCTCCTGACGCAGACTCCGAAACTTCTGGGGATTGACGGCAGGAAAATGAGCAAAAGTTATGATAATTCCGTTGCCCTGGGGGACGAACCGGAAGCCATTTTCCGGAAAGCTCAGAAAATGTTCACTGACCCCAAGAGGATCAAAATGACTGATCCAGGGCATCCGGATCAGTGTAACGTGTATTCTTATTATAAAATATTCACTCCTGAAAGACATCGGGAGGTTTACGATTATTGCAGCAACGCCAAAAAGGGATGCACCGACTGCAAGAAGGACGTCGGGAAGGTGTTGGCTGATTTTTTAGGACCGATTCGTGAACGGAGAAATCGCTGGCTTGCTTCCAACGGGAAAATCGAGGAGATTCTCCAGCAAGGGGCTCAGCGGGCGCGGTCGGCGGCAAGCGAAACGATCAATCAAGTTAAAAAGATGCTTGGGATATGAGCGCGATACTTAAAATAAACAGAAAACCGTACAAGGTGACACTGCCTGTTTTCGAAGGGCCGTTGGACCTGCTTCTGTATCTGATTCAGAAGCAGGAATTGGATATCTATGATATCCCGATCGCGCAGATTACTGGTCAGTACTTGGAGTATTTGGGAATGATGGAATTGCTCGATTTGGAAATTGCCGGTGAATTTTTAGTGATGACAGCCACGTTGATGGAGATTAAATCCAAAATGCTCCTGCCGCCGGAAGAGACGCCGGAGGGCGAAACGGATCCCCGCGGCGAACTGGTGAACCGCTTGCTGGAGTATCAGAAATTCAAAGAAGGCGCTTTAAAGCTGGAACAGATGGAATCGTATCGGCGGGATTTTATTTCACGGTCTCCGACCACTCTGGCTTCTTTTGAAGGAGAAGTGGCGCCTGAGGAGGAGTGGTGGGATCTTTCACTGTATGAATTGATGAAAGGCATGAGAAATGTTCTCGACTCCATGTCTTCCAAAACATCGCAGGCGGTGAGAGAAGTGATGGAAGAGCTGGTGACGGTCGAAGGAAGGATTCAATGGATATTGGAAATGCTGGTGCATAAACCGGCCGTGTATCTTTCGCAAATATTGAAAGAGGCGCGTGGAAAGATGGAGATCGTGGCGACGGTTCTCGCCGGTTTGGAATTGTCAAAGGCTTCGCAGGTCCGATTAAAACAGGACGAACTTTTCGGGGAGGTGGAAATTGTCCGAACCAACAGGTAGTGGCGTGCCGTTAAAGCCATTGGTGGAAGCGCTGCTTTTTGTCAGCGGCTCCCCTGTTACCGTCGAGCAGTTGGTCAAAACCTTAGAAGGCGTTTCAGGCCACCAAGTCAGGGAAGCCGTGGCTCAGCTTTCCGTGGAATACGAAGCTTCGGAAAGAGGGATCAAGATCCTCGAGGTAGCGCAGGGATACCAGATGGTAACACGGCGGGAACTGGCCCCTTGGATCAAAAGGTTCCTTCAGCAGGCGCCGATGCGGTTGTCGCGGCAATGTCTGGAGACATTGGCGATTATCGCTTACCGCCAGCCGGTCACGCGGCTTGAAATCGAACAGGTTCGCGGAGTGAGCGCGGATGGAGCCATTCAGACTTTATTGGAAAAAGGGATGATTCGTATCACGGGAAGAAAAGAAGCTCTGGGCCGCCCATTTTTGTATGGAACCACTCCAGTATTTCTGGAGCGGTTTGGGTTGGTTTCACTGCAGGATTTACCGAAACTGGAAGAGTTTGTCAAAAAAGAGGAGCCGGTTAAAACCGATGAGACTGTCTCAGTTACGCAGACAAATTGATCAACTTGACCAGAAAATCCTGAAATCGCTCAATGAAAGAGCAAACTTAAGCCGCCGTGTCGGTCAGATTAAAAACCGTCAGGGGGCGAGTATTTACGTCCCTGACCGTGAATGGGCGGTTTATCAGCGTCTCTTCCGCCTCAATCAAGGCCCGCTGAAAGAAGAGGCGGTCAAGGCGATTTACCGCGAGATTATGTCTGGTTCTCTGGCTCTGGAGAAGCCGATTCAGATCGCTTATTTAGGGCCGTCGGCGACCTTCACTCATCAGGCGGCGTTGGAAAAATTCGGCTCCAGTGTCGATTACTCGGGATTGGACAGCATTTCCAGCGTTTTCTCAGAAGTTGAAAAAGGGCGCTGTGATTATGGCGTTGTCCCTATTGAAAATTCTACCGAGGGAGTGGTGAACCATACTCTGGATATGTTCATCCATTCCGACTTGAGAATTTGTTCGGAGATACTGCTGGAGATCACGCACTGTTTGATGGCGGCCTGTTCCATTAATCAAGCGCGGCGGGTTTATTCCAACCCTCAGGCGATTGCTCAATGCCGTCATTGGCTGGAGAGGCATTTGTCCAACGTCGAATTGATCGAAGTATCCAGCACGACGAAAGCGGCGCAGATGGCGAAAAAAGATCCGAAGTCCGCCGCTATCGCGAGCCAGCTCGCGGCCCGGCAGTATGGGTTAAAAATATTGGCGAAAGGGATCGAGGACAACACCGAGAACCAAACACGGTTCCTGGTGATCGGCAAAACAATCGCCAAGCCGACTCAGAACGACAAAACTTCAATTATGTGCTCTATCCCGGATAAGGTAGGCGCATTGGAGGAAACGCTGAGAATATTCAAAGACAAACGGATTAATTTAACAAAGATCGAGTCAAGGCCTTCGAAGAAAAAGGCGTGGGAATACTATTTCTTCATTGATCTAGAGGGACATTGCAAGACGCCCAAAATAAAATCAGCCCTTGCCAGGGTTGAAAGGAAAAGCCGCTTTTTGAAAATTCTGGGATCGTACCCCGCGGCGTAATATGATAAAAGCTCGTCCTAACATCATGAAGATTCAACCCTACGAGCCGGGAAGGCCGATTGGCGATGTTAAACGGATCCTTGGATTGAAGTCGGTCATTAAGCTCGCTTCCAACGAGAACCCGATCGGGCCTTCGCCGAAGGCGGTTAACGCCATCAGGAGACGCCTGGAAGAAATACACCGTTATCCCGATGGCGGCAGTTATTCTCTTTTGGAAGCGATGTCGAAGTTCCTGCGTGTTCCAAAGGACCAAATCATCTTTGGGAACGGTTCCAACGAGATTATCGAATTGGCCTCCCGCGCTTATTTAAAAGAGGGAGACGAAGTGTTATTGGCGGAACCTTCCTTCCTGGTCTACAAGTTAGTGGCCCAGGCGGCAGGGGCAAGGCAGGTGACAGTGCCATTAAAAGATTTCCGGTACGATCTGGATGCGATGGCGCGAAAAATTTCCAGAAGGACCCGGATTGTCTACATCGCGAATCCCGACAACCCGACCGGAAGCTATGTTACGTCTGAAGAACTGGAGCGATTTTTTAAAAAGGTTTCATCCGACACACTGGTGATTTTGGATGAAGCCTATTGGGAATTCGTGGACGCGGACGATTTTCCGGAGAGTTTTCGGTATCTTAAACGCGGGAACACGCTGATTCTCCGGACTTTTTCAAAGGCCTACGGTCTGGCCGGGCTTCGGATGGGTTACGGCATCGCGTCTGTGGCGATCATTGACGCTTTGCACAGGACCCGTCAGCCGTTTAACGTCAATAGCATCGCCCAAACGGCGGCCGAGGCGGCGTTAAAAGACCAGGCGCACTTGAAGAAAACGCGGGCGGTCGTTTGGGAAGGGAAAAAATTCTGGTACCGCGAGCTTGAGCGGATCGGACTGGAATATATCCCGACACAGACTAATTTTATTTTAGTGAACACGCGGGGAAACGGCTCCCTCCTTTTTCAACGTTTGTTGAAGAAAGGAATTATTATCCGGGACATGAAAGCGTATGGGTTGAATCAATTTGTCCGTATCACCATCGGGACTCCAGAAGAAAATCGCCGGTGCTTGCGGGCGTTACAAGAAAGGAACCGTCAATGATTATCGTTTTGAAATCGGACGCGACACAAAAACAAATAGACCATATTGTTGAGAAAGTAAAGGCGCTTGGCTTGAAACCCCAGGTTTCCAAAGGGGTCGAGAGGACGATTATTGGCGTGATCGGGCCCGAAGATAAACTGAGTGTTCAACCCTTGGAAGTTTTTCCAGGGGTTGAAAAGGTAATGCCGATTTTAAAACCGTTCAAATTGGTATCCCGCGAGTTCAAAAACGAAGATACGGTTATTTCATTTTCCAACGGCGTTAAAATCGGCGGCAAAAAATTGGTGGTGATGGCCGGCCCCTGTTCGGTTGAAAATAAGCAGATGCTGGTCAACGTGGCGAAAGTGGTCAAGAAATCAGGGGCGAGTTTCTTAAGGGGGGGCGCTTTCAAACCCCGGACTTCACCGTATAATTTCCAGGGGCTGGGTGAAGAGGGATTAAAATACCTGCGGACCGTCGCTGATGACCTGGGGCTTCTGGTCGTCACGGAAGTGATGGATACCCGCGACGTCCAATTGGTCGAGCGGTATTCTGATATGCTGCAGATCGGGGCGAGAAACATGCAGAATTTTAATCTCTTAAAAGAGGTCGGTCTTTCCAAAAAGCCGGTTCTTCTGAAGAGAGGGCTCGCTTCCACGGTTAAAGAGTGGCTTTTATCGGCGGAATACGTCGCCTCCAACGGGAACCTGAATATTGTCCTGTGCGAGAGAGGGATTCGGACCTTTGAAGACGCCACAAGGAACACGATGGACTTGAACGCCGTCCCGGTCGTTAAACAGTGGAGCCATCTGCCGATCATTGTGGACCCAAGCCACGGAACAGGAAGCTGGTCGTGGGTCGCGCCTCTGGCTAAGGGAGCGGTCGCCGTGGGGGCGGACGGACTCATGATTGAGGTGCACCCCAATCCCGAAGAAGCGCTTTCTGACGGGCCGCAGTCGCTGCTCCCTGAAAAGTTCCTTCAATTAATGGAAGACGCGCGCAAAGTGGCGCACGCGGTGGGGCGGGAAATTTAACGTAGGGGCAACCACAGGGGGTTGC
>JACOVV010000151.1 GCA_016177145.1 Candidatus Omnitrophota bacterium
AATCCTATCCGTGTGAAGTGCCTGGCGGCCAGAGAAAAATAAGCGGCCGATCCCCCCAGAATTTCTTTCGCTTGGCCGTATGGAGTTTTAACGCTGTCAAGCGCTACCGTTCCAGCGACTGCAATTGGCATGGTGCCCTCTTTGTTATTCCCATAGAATTATTTTCTTTAATTCTCTGGCTGATTGTTCAATATCCTCCGCCCCCACGACCGACCGTACCACAGCGATATTGACCGCCCCGCTGTCTAAAACCTGTCGAATATTCTCAAGGCCAACGCCGCCGATAGCGACAAAAGGAATTTTAATCCGCCGGCTTACCTCACTGACCAATCCGAGTCCGACAGCCGGATACAGAGGTTTTGTCGGCGTCGCGAAAACAGGCCCCACGCCGATATAATCCGCCCCTTCCCGCTCCGCTTCTAACGCTTGTTCCAGACTGTGAGTGGATTTGCCAATGATCTTTCCATGACCCAAAATTTTCCGCGCGGCCTCAATCGGAAGATCATCCTGTCCTAAATGAACACCGTCCGCGTTAAGCGCCGCCGCCGCCTCAACCCTGTCATTGACAATCAGCAGAACTCCCCTGCGGCGGGTCAATTCTCTCAAAGAGGTCCCTTCTTTGATGAATTCTCTCGTTGCCGCTTCTTTGTCCCGGAGCTGGATGACATCCGCTCCACCGTTGATCGCCAACTCCGCCGTCTCTAGAAAACTTCTCCCCTTTTGGCTCTTTCTATCCAGAATGACGTAAAGACGAGGGGCAATTAAGTTCATTTCTATGGGTATTCCAGTGGGAAACAACGTCTCTTTCTAGGCTGTAGACATCGTAGCGAAGCGTCTGAAAAACCTGGCGAAGAACCGGATCAATTTCATGGCTGAATTCTTCCAAAACCCTGAGTCCCTCTTTGGTCCTCTGGAGGTTTCTTAAAAATAAGTCTTTCACGGATGGAATGCCTGTTTGTAGAGAGTCAATACCGCGGCCGATATCTTTATCGGCGTCCCGCGCTTGAACCAACCGCTCCAAATCGAGCCGTTCAACAGCTATCCGCGTGATCTGATGCCGTAACCCGCGCAAAGCGCCGAACCAGTCTTCACGTTCCCAGAGGAACCGAGCGATTTCTTCGCAAACCCTCAGCCCCTCGCGGACTCGATTGATATTGGCATCCAATAAACGCGAAGTGTTCTCCGTCATTCGGAGCAGACCTCCAGACTACGGATTTTTTCAATAAGGTTACTGGTGGAATACCCCGGGATATAACGGATTGTTTTTACGACACCGCCGTCTGCTTTGACTTCTTTTGAACCTATAACCTGATCTGCCGGCCAGTCGCTCCCTTTGACAAGAACATCCGGTTTTAGGGCGGTAATCAGCGCCAGCGGATCCGCTTCGTTAAAGATAGTGACATAATCAACACACTCCAGAGCCGCCAAAACAACCGCGCGCGCCGTCTGTGTGTTAATGGGGCGCGCGGTTCCTTTGAGGGCCCGCACCGAGCGGTCGCTGTTCAGTCCAACGATCAAGAAATCGCCCATTCTTCTCGCCTCTTCCAGATACTGAACGTGGCCCGCGTGCAGCAAATCGAAGCAGCCGTTGGTAAAAACGACTTTTTTTCCCTCTTTCTTTTTGTCAGTGATGAGAAGAACTAACTCGCTCAGCGGCTTGATTTTTTCTTGCGCCATTCAACAATTCTCCCTCGATGATTTCACAAAGAATGTGTCCTACGGTGATGTGCGTTTCCTGAATCCTCTGAGTGTTGTGGGACGGCACGACCAGCGCCAGATCCGCCGCCTGCGCCAAAGGACCTCCATGTCCACCGGTCAAAGCGACCGTCTTCAGTCCCATTGTTTTCGCCGTCCGAATCGCCCTCAGCACATTGGGAGATTTCCCGCTCGTTGAAATTCCCACGGCCACGTCTCCCGGTTTTCCCAGCCCCTCGACTTGTCGTGAAAACGTCTGTTCGTATCCATAATCATTCCCAATTGCCGTTAACGTCGAGGTGTTCGCCGTTAAGGCGAGCGCCGGCCAACTGGGGCGTTCCGCCATGAAGCGCCCAACCAACTCGGCGGCAATGTGCTGAGCGTCCGCGGCGCTCCCTCCATTGCCGAACAAAAGAATTTTACGCCCTTCTTTCAGCGCCCCCGCCATTTCTTGGGCAATCCGCACGATCAGGCCGGCTTCCTGATCCATCAATTTGCGTTTAGTTTCAATGCTGTCCTGCAGCGACTGCTGAACCTGCTTCACGAAAGATTGCATCGGATTATCCAAAGAAAACCTTTGCGACTTCATACAAATTTTTGTCGACAAGCTTTAAACTGTCCACGGCTTTTTCAAGAGACACCGCGACGATTTCCGTCCCTTTAAGACTCACCATCTGGCCGAAGGCCTGCTTTTGAGCCAGTTCCACGGCCTTGACTCCGAAACGAGTCCCTAACACTCTGTCAAACGCCGTAGGCGTCCCTCCCCGCTGGATATGCCCCAGCACGGTAACCCTGGTTTCCAATTTTGTTTTTTCCTCGATCTTTTTAGCGAGAACCTCTCCGACTCCCCCCAACCGGACATGGCCAAAGGCGTCCAATTTTTCTTCCATAATGATTTCCTGTCCTTCCTTAAACTTCGCCCCTTCGGCCACTACCACAATACTGAATCCCTTTCCTCTCTCATATCGTTTTTGCAAATAACTGCAGACTTCCCTTAAGTCAATCGGGATCTCCGGGATTAAAATCACGTCGGCGCCTCCCGCGATTCCGGAATGCAGCGCAATCCATCCGGCGTGCCGTCCCATCAC
>JACOVV010000173.1 GCA_016177145.1 Candidatus Omnitrophota bacterium
AGCGGCGGTAATAATCCCGAAGGCAGCGTTCTCCCAACCGCCGGTAATCCTGAGCGGTGTATTCATGCTTGACGATCCAGATCCCATCGTGCCACTGCTTTTCCCAGAGTTCGTTGTAAAAGGTGATCAGGTCTCCGATGGAATTGACCTTGGTGACTTTTAGATCGCGGTAGAGTTTTTCCAGTGTGTCATGGACGCGGCTTCCCATGAACGCTTCGACCGTTTCCACGTCCCGCTTGATTTTATCAACATAGCGGTATTTATACTGTAGCGCGCATTGCTGATAAGTGGACAAACGGGAGTGAGATACGGTTGTAGAAGTCATTTCATAACCTCATTTCTGCTGCAATTGCGGCTTTTGGCCTGCATCTTCGTCAGGTTCGCTCGGCATACGTGCCTTCGGTGAGTATGCCGTCGCTCGCCTTCCTCGATTCGGCTCAAAATCCGCAATTTCGCGACGAAAGCAGGTTATGAAATGACTTCTGGTCTCAACGCTCATTGTCAAGGGTATTCTATCTCAAAATCCTCTTGACTTCAATCGTGTATTGATGATAATATGACCACGATAATTTGGGGGCCAATCACTTTTAGCAAAGAAGGGGGTTTCCATGCGAGGGGCTGAAATGATCAAAGCGACAAAAAAAATTTTGGCGGTAAGTTTAATCCTGGGACTGACCGGTTGCGCGGTTCACCTGCATAAGGGACGGCCGAGCGACGCGCAAAAGATCAACCAGCTTTCAGGAGAGGTGGGGCAGTTAGGGAGCGAGTTAACCCGTTTGCAGGAAATGCGCGAGAAAGAGCGCAAGGAACTGGAAAAAGCGAAGTCGTTGTTGTCGAAATTACTGCGGAAAGAAATTGACGACCGCCAGATTCGCGTGGAACAGAATGAAAGGGGTTTAGTGATCACTTTCCTGGCGGAAGTTTTGTTTGATTCAGGGAAAGCGAAAGTCCGCGAAGACGCCTATACGGTTCTCAATAAAGTAGCCAAGGTGTTGAATAATGAAGTGGTTAATTACAAGATCGGCGTCGAAGGGCACACCGACAACGATCCTATTAAATATTCGGGATGGAAGTCGAATTGGGAATTGTCCACAAGCCGGGCTACCAGCGTGCTTCATTATTTGATCGACCAGCAGAGCGTTGAGCCCTCGAGAATTTCGGCCATTGGCTATGGAGAGTATCATCCGATCACTGCCAACGATACTGAAGATGGAAAACAGCAAAATCGCCGGGTTGAAATTGTTGTCCTGCCCAAGGAGTTGAGCAAAGTGCGGGCAGGAGCGGAATCATCCGTGTCTCAGGTCAAAGAAATGGTTCAGAGCGACGTGCCGACGGGAGAAGAGCAGTTAAGCCAACAGGATTCATCGAATCCGTATATTAAGTGAGAAGCGGATAACGTCAATGGGGGAGGAACAAATCAATGGCGCTGATTCAATCGCAACCGAATGAAAAGGAAAAAGTCGCCCTGGTCATCATGGGGGTGATTGCCGTGCTTTGCGTGGGATTTGGTGTTATTTCGAACGCTTCCAAACAAAAAGAAGTCGGCAGGAGAGTGGAACTTGAAGCGAAATTGGATCAATTCGCGCAGGAAAATGGAAAGCTTCAAAAAGAATTAAACCAGGCGAAAGCGCGCCTGGACGAAGAAGTTCACTTAACCCAGACCCTCAACGCCTCCTTGGCGAAAGAGCAGGAAAGCGCGCAGGCGCTCCGTTCGGAATTGGAGAAATTAAACCAGGCGCGGAGAGACCTGGAAAGGCAAATTCAGCAGCTTCAGAGTTCAAATCAGACGCTGGAAAGACAAATCCAGGCCAAAGCGATGAATGTGATAGGGCAATAAAAGGGGATTGTTTTAAGACGGCTAATGGCGGAAGGTGGGCTCGAGTTCCCGCTTTTAAAGAGCGGAACAGCTCTGATGGACTCGAGCCCCTGCTTGTTTTAAGGGATACACCGAATGAACAATTTACCTCGGCACATAGCCATTATCATGGATGGAAACGGTCGCTGGGCCCATGGGAGAAACCTTCCCAGGATCGTGGGGCACCGTGAAGGGATCAAGACGGTCCGGAGGATCGTGGAAGCGGCTGTTGAAATAAAATTGCAGGTTTTGACGCTTTACGCGTTCAGTGTTGAAAACTGGAATCGTTCTCCCAGAGAAGTGGACGCGCTGATGAAGATGCTTCCGGAATTCCTGGAAAAGGAGACGCCGGATATGATGAGGAACAACATCCGCTTCAGGGCCATCGGTAGAATCAGCGGACTGCCGCTTTTTGTTCAGACAGCTCTCGATCACACCCGAAAAACGACTCAAAATAATCAAGGACTGACACTGGCGCTGGCGTTGAATTACGGCGGCCGGACGGAATTGGTGGACGCGGTAAAATCGGTGGCCCGGGAGATAGCGGAGCGAAAACTGCTTCCGGAGGAAATTAACGAGGATACTATCGAGAAGCATCTTTACACATTTGGTTTGCCGGATCCTGATTTGCTGATTCGCACCAGTGGAGAGATGAGAATCAGTAATTTTCTTCTTTGGCAGATTTCCTACACGGAGATTTATGTCACCAAGAAATTCTGGCCCGATTTCACAAAGGAAGATTTCTTCAGTGCCATCAACGATTACCAACAAAGGGAGCGACGTTTTGGCCGGGACTCCATGCCTGCCCAAGTTGAAAGCCAGTAAAAAGGCCTTTAGCGGGACCGTCTGGATTTTTGCCAGCGCCGCCATCATCTACTGGTTTCCTCTCTGGCTTTTTTCGAGCGTCATCACCGCGCTCATCTGTGTCGCTCTTTTTGAGCTTTTCACACTGGCAAAAGACCGCGAGATCCCGATTCACATCTGGACGGGAATGATCTACGGAGTTTCAATCCCGGTAGCCACTTTCCTCGTCGCTTCCAGAATCGTTCCGATCGTTTCTCTAGTCGAGTTAGACGGCCTTCTGCTGGTGACAATCTTTCTGTCGCTTTTCGTCGCCCAGGCCACCCGGCGGGAAAACGCGCGGGCGCTGGCAATTATCAGCGTCACCTTCATGGCTGTTTTTTATATCAGCTGGCTTTTTAGTTTTCTGATTAAACTGAGGGTTCTGGAGCAGGGGAGACACTTGGCGGCGTTTTTGTTATTGACCGCGAAAGGAAGCGACATCGGAGGATACCTGATCGGTTCCTATTTTGGTTCCCACCGGCTCATTCCCAGGATCAGCCCGAATAAATCGGTCGAAGGATTTTGGGGAGGGATCGCCGTCAGTATCTTCGGGGCGTATCTCTGCCATTTTCTGCTTCCCGCGATTTCTCTCTGGCAATTGCTGGCAGTCGGCGCTGTTTTGGGAGGAATTGCGCAATTCGGCGACTTGGCGGAATCCATCATTAAAAGAGACTGCCAGGTGAAAGATTCAGGGGCGCTGATTCCGGGAATAGGGGGCGTCATGGATTTGATTGACAGTCTGCTTCTCTCGGCGCCGATTTTTTATTACTGGGTGATCTGGTTTTGGAAACTATGATCCCACCACGGCGAATTGCCATTTTAGGATCCACAGGATCCATCGGACAGAACACGCTCAACGTCATCCGCGCTTTCCCCGGCCAATTCAAGGTGACCGCGCTGGCAGCGGGAAATAATGTGGAAGAGTTCAAGCGGCAGGTGGACGAGTGGCGCCCGGATTGGGTTTGCCTGGCGGAGAAATCGTCGGTTGAAAAAATTCTGCCGGCGCTTCCTTCCTCCGTCAAAGCTTTAGCCGGCGAGCAGGGGATGATTGAGATCGTCCAGCGAAAGGAAGTGGATCTTGTCGTTTTCGCGACGACCGGAACCTGGGGAGTGGCTCCTCTGCTGGCGGCCATTCAGGCGAAAAAACAGGTAGCCCTGGCCAACAAAGAGAGTTTAGTCATGGCGGGGCGGATTGTCACCGACGCGGCCAGAGAGAACGGGGTTAAAATTATTCCCATCGACAGCGAGCACAGCGCGATCTTTCAAATCCTGAACGGGCAGGACCCAAAAGAACTTCACCGCATTTTCCTCACCTGCTCCGGTGGTCCGCTGCTGCACGTTGCCAAAGAACAGTTAAAAGAAGTGACTCTTGAGCAAGCGCTGAAACATCCCCGGTGGAAAATGGGGCGCAAAATTACCATTGATTCATCCACCTTGATGAATAAAGGATTGGAGATTATCGAGGCGAAATGGCTTTTCGGCGTGACGCCGGACCAGGTTCAGGTGGTGATTCATCCGGAGGCGGTGGTTCATTCCATGGTAGAGTATAGGGACGGGTCCTTCATGGCGCAGATGGGGGTCACGGATATGAAGGGGCCGATTCAGTACGCTCTCGGGTATCCCCATCGCCTGCCGGCGGTGACCGAACGGCTGAATTTGGTCGAGGTCGGCAAATTAAGTTTCTCTCTCCCTGACGTGGACCGGTTCCCCTGCCTGCGGATCGCTTACCAAGCCGCCAGGGGAGGGGACAGCGATGCCACCGTGATGAACGGGGCCAATGACACGGCGGTGGAAGCGTTTCTGGAAGAAAAAATCCGCTGGAACGAAATCCCGGAGTTGATCGAAACAGTCTTATCTCGTCATCAAAAATGTGAAAATCCAGGTCTAGCGCGAATTTTGGAATTGGACCGTTGGGCCCGTGAAGAGACGACTCGTCTCATCGGGCAGAGGAGCAAAGCATGGGTCTCTTGATTTTTTTGGTTGTTCTTGGTTTATTGATTCTCATTCATGAATACGGGCACTTTTATGTCGCCCGCGCCCTCGGAGTAAAGGTGGAGCGGTTTTCAATCGGCTTCGGCCCCGTCATTACAAAAATTCAAGGAAAACAAACGGAATACTGTATTTCGGCGATTCCTCTGGGGGGATACGTCAAGCTCGCGGGGGAAACTCTCCAGGAAGGGAGCACAGGGGCTCCGTGGGAATTTGTCACCCGGCCGATCTGGCAAAGGTTTCTGATTATTTTCGCCGGGCCGCTGTCGAACTATCTTTTGGCATTTTTTGTTTTCTGGGCGATCTTCATGATCGGCAATCCGATGCTGACCAATCAAGTCGGACAATTATTACAGGGATATCCGGCGCAGGAAGCGGGAGTTCAAATAGGAGACCGCGTTTTGAGCGTCAATGGCAAAAAGGTCCAGTATTGGGAGGATGTTTCCGGGGAGATCCGCCGAAATCAGGGCCAGCCGCTCCGGATTGAGATTGACCGGCAGGGGACGGCGGTTCAATTGACGGTAACGCCGCGCGTCGAAGAGAGAAAAAATCTTCTCGGCCAGCAGGTAAAAACGCCTCTCATCGGCATTTCTCCCAAGGAAGAGATTGTCACGGTCCGGTACTCCTTGTTTGAAGCGATGACCCTAGCGGCGGGAAAACTTTTGCTTTTTACTCAGTTAACGTTCAAATCCCTCTGGTTGATGATCACCGGCGCGCTCCCTTTTAAAGAATCGGTCACCGGTCCGATCGGAATTTTCTATCTGGCGTCGGGAGCCGCGAAATTAGGGCTTGTTTACGTTCTGCAGATTATCGCCACCATCAGCGCCAGTCTCGCCATTTTTAACGTCCTGCCGATTCCGGTGCTGGACGGGGG
>JACOVV010000001.1 GCA_016177145.1 Candidatus Omnitrophota bacterium
GCTTTGCCGCTTCCGCCGTCAGGATTAACCGCCTTCGAATCGAAGAAAAACTTCTCCCGGGAGAGACAAAAGAAGGGTTTGTCGAAGTGACAAACTCCTCCCCCAAGGAAGTGATGCACTTAAAGGCCTATTCCCAGGACTGGTGCTACAGTTCTGCTGAAGAAGGGAGCAAAGAATTCGCCCCTCCCGGCACTTTCCCCCATTGCGCTTCGGAATGGCTGACTCTTTATCCTGAGGAACTCACTCTTCCCCCGAAAAGTTCGGCAAAAGTCCGTTACACGATCTCCGCTCCGGCGGATGCTCAAGGAGGGTATCACTCGGTTATTTTCTTTGAGAACACGTTGAGTTCCTCCTCAAAAAAAGAAGACTCGCCGGGATCCATCAGCGCGCGGATCGCTTGTCTGGTTTACGTTGATATTCTGGGAACACTGAAAAAAGATCTCACCATTTCTTCCCTTGATCTCAAGTTGACACAGAACGCCAAAACCCTGGAATTGCGGCTGGATTTGGAAAACAGCTCCAATACCCATTTCACGATAGAGCCGACTTACCATCTTCTGAATGAACAAGGAGCCATGGCCGCCAGAGGGACTTTCTCTAAAAGTTATCTTCTTCCAGAAGACAAAGCAACCGCCCAGGCCAAATGGATCGGCGCTCTTTCCGAAGGATCTTATCACCTTGTCGTCTCCGTTGATTTGGGAGAAGAGAACGTTCTTGTCAAAGAATGGAAGATCACCGTGTCACCAGGGGGAATGATCCGGCAAGAACCGCTATGACATGAAAAATCGTCACCTGTCGTTCTACAGGAACTGGCGCAATGGAGTTGTGATCGGAGGATACCTTCTCTGCTGCTCCGCGACAGCCCAGGCGGAACCGGTCGGCGTCTCCGGCTTTCAGGCGGAGCGGGACAAAGCGCTGGACCAAGCGGCGCAACAAGCGATGCAGTCACTCCATCCGTTTTCCCCCGCCCCTGCCGTCTCAACGGCAAAAATCATCCGCCTCCCGCTCGGCTCTTCCACAATGATTGAGCGAAAAAGCATCCACCGGTTTCTCATCACTCAACCTGACCTGGTTTCTGTCGAGCAGACATCTCCTGCGGCTTTGAAACTCACCGGGCAGAAATTGGGGACCGCCTTGCTTCATCTCTGGGAAGAGAATCAACGCTTTTCTTACAAGATCCAGGTCATCACCCAGCAGGAAAGCAAAGCGGCGCAGGTCCAGCCGGCCGAACCTTCTCGTAAAGAAGGGAAGAAAGCGAGACCTTTCCGCGTTTCCTACGATCTCAACCATAACACTTTTCACCGCGGCAACTCTTCCGGCAACCTCAGCCGCAGCACCCTCAACGTGAGCCAGCATATCCAGGCGGGAGGCGAAACGCCTTATGGGAATCTCAGTTATTCCACGACCCTGAGACGATTGAAGAAAAAATTTGATGACACCAACGCGGCGCTTTCTTTACGCAACGGGAAAATCGGCTCTTTTGAAAACTTCAACGTCTCGGCTCTGGATACCAGCGTTTCCGCGGGGAACTATGTCCTGCCGACGACGCAGATCCGGGGATTCAAGCTGGAGCAAAAACTGGCTCCTGTGGATTACAACATCTTCTGGGGAAGAGAACGGTTCGGGTCGTTCGGGGGGCTGGCGCCCGGGTTTGAGAAAAAACGGGAGAGTTTTCTCGCGGGGGCCCAAATCAAGCATTCCTACGAGGAAGGATTCGTGAAAGGAACACTCGCCCACGGCTATGGCGGCGCCCGGAGCGCTCTGCTCAAAGAAGACGTCGCCGGCATTGAGTTTGATCATCAAATGAACCCCTTCCAATGGACGGGGGACGCCGGATTTAACGGTGAGCACTATGGACTCAACCTCAAGAACCTCTGGAAATCGGAATCGTGGCGGATTGAAACAAAAATCCGGGACGTCGAGAAAAATTTCTTCACTTTAGTCGGGACCCCTTCTTATCTCGGGGAAAGGGGAATCACGTTTTCGACCGATTATCAGCCGCTCACCCCCCTCCGTCTGTCAGGTGAATTTGATCTGTATAAGAACCGCGCCTTTCTCAACATGGCGGAACCGGACGCCCTGAACCAGCGTTTCTATTTCGCCGTCTCAAGCAAGGTCTGGGAACATTATCATTTAAGGATGAGCGTTTCCAATTCGCGGCTGATGGGGTTGGTCTCTCCTTCGATCCAGACATACTATACTTCTTACCTCAGCCGCGATTTTTTACTCGGCGGTAAACGGTTCAGCCCCTATCTTAATTACCAATTCAATGAAGCGGTCTACCGCTCCACCCCTTCGATTGATTACAGAAATAACCAGGTGACGCTGGGGGCCAATCTGGGCTTGACCAAGAACCTTTCTTTTTATACTTCTCATCTGTGGAGCTTCGTGGACGAGACGACCGTGAAAGTGGAAAGCCGCCCCCGCGCGTTCAACGCCGGGTTCAATTATAAACTCCCTGTCCCTGAAAAGCTCCCTCTCTCGGCGACCTATGGCTTGAATTACCGTAACGAAGAAAACACCGAATCGGCGCGGAGCTTTCTCGCCGGAGAGGATACGATTGATCACACCGTCAACGTCAATTATAAAATCTCCAGTGATTTGAGGTTTTTCTTAAACGCTCAGTTAAGTCATATCCGTTTTGAGGCCAGCCGGCCGCGTCAGGTGGAAGCCAACATCTCCATGGGGGTCCGGTCTTCCGTTGATACTCCTTTCATATGGAACCCGCAAACAGCCGCCGTCGGCATCGTGTTTAAAGACTCCAACGGCAACGGGCTCTATGATGAAGAGGAAGGGGGGCTTCAAGGAGTGGCCGTCCGCTGCGGCGATAAAACGTCTGTCACCGACAGCGAC
The DNA here is from genome assembly GCA_016177145.1 of Candidatus Omnitrophota bacterium. Taxonomy (GTDB): domain Bacteria; phylum Omnitrophota; class Gorgyraeia; order JACOVV01; family JACOVV01; genus JACOVV01. The sequence continues at coordinate 2,854 of JACOVV010000001.1, forward strand.
GGGTATTACTTATTGGAGCACCTCTTCGGCAAGAGCGCCTTTGTCTCTCTGGACATCTCTTCTCTCCCCAAAGGATATGTCCCGACCACCGCGACGGAAAAAGAGATCGAGATCCGCCAGGGACAGCCGGTCATGGTCAATTTCGGCATCCAGACGACGACCCAAATCAACGGTTTCCTCTATAACGACCTTAACGCCAACCGTACTTTCGACCGCGGCGACGCCGCCGTGCCGGATGTCACCGTTTGGCTGGACGACAAATCTTCGGCGCAAACCGATGACTACGGATTTTTCAATTTTGGGAGGACGGAGCCGGGCAAACACTCGCTTCGCGTCGATATGGCCGGACTTCCTTATACTTACGTCACCGATGTCCCTGTCCAGCAGGAAATCACCGTTCGGGAAAATGAAATTTATCAGTTTTACTTTCCTCTAAGGACGGTGAAGGTCATCGGCGGCAAAATATTCCACGATCAGAATGGAAACGGGCGTCCGGACCGGGGTGAACCGGGGATTCCGGAAGTTACCGTCACTGTCGGCGACGTGACCGTGACCTCCGACTCTGAAGGAAATTACCTGCTGGAAGAAATCCCCGCGGGTGAGTTGATCGCCCGGTTACAACCGGAAACGCTTCCCCCTTCTTACCAGGGTAAAAATTACGGCCCCGGTCAGCATACCAGACACATCCCCGCTGAAGGGACATTGCAGCAGGACCTCAATTTCTGGGTTCGTTAATTCTCACTAAATGACCAAGAGCGCGAAGGAGAGCTGAGTGCGGTAGGTTCCCCCTTTGGATTTCTTGGGAACCGTCAGACGGCAGGTGAGATTAAAAACGTCGCTTTCCCCCTGATCATTGGAGGTGTAGAGGACCGCCGTCCCTACTTTGACCGGCTGATAATCTCCGGCGGCATCCCCCGTGGCGACTCTTTCAAGACGAACGGTAAAATTCCCTTCGGGGATCTGTTCTCCCTGTTCGTTGACGAGCGGCTCTGTGACGACCAACTGAAACTGGTAGCGCTGTCCTGTGTTGTTCCGGATTTGAACCACTAACTGGCTTTCAGCCGATTCGTCCGGTTTGACATCTTTAAACTGAAGCGATCCCCCTTCCACCGGCGTCACGACGAAATCGAAAACCGGCTCAACCTCCAAAGAGGCCGGGACTGAGTACGCGGTCTGCGCCGTCGCCGGAAGCGTCGTGTCGGATTTTACCGACACGGAAAACATCCCCTGGTATTGCCCCGCCGGAAGACTGGCTGCCCCCTCCAGATGGTAAGCGGCAATCCATGAATCGGAACTCCCCGAAGAATCAGAACGATAAATCACCGCCGGTTCCTGCGAGAGGAGCGTTTGGGGAGAAAGTGTTCCGCGGGTCCCTCCGGAGAGATTTACCGTTAATTTCTCGAAGGGGACCGTCTGTCCATTCTGGACGTTCGTCAACGCCGTCACGAACCGCTGTTCGATTTGGTAGCCGGACCCGATATTGCTTAATACCTCAAAGAGCAGTTCTTGCACGGCCTCGGACTGGTCCAGCGAAATTTTCCCAAAATCGAGTCTCTCCTGCTCTGACTGCGAGGAAATCGCCAGCTGGAAAACAGTCCGGATCTGCGCCGAAATTTCCAGCGTGATACTTTGCAGAGAAGCGCTGCCGGACGCCGTCAACGGTTCGAGGTTAAAAGTCACCTGCCCCCGGTACATCCCCCCTTTGACCTTCTCAGGGACAAAAAGAGTGTACGCAATCGTCATCGTGTCGGAAGTTCCGGTCTCGTCGGATGTGTACAACGTCACGGTCCCCGGTTGAAGGGCCGATGGAGCTTCTACCCGCATCGTGCCGAGGTTCGCTCCCCGGATAAAAAACTTGATCTGCTCCGGATTCAGCAGGTCCCCTTCTTCGTTCTGCAGGGACCTCACCAGAAAATGCGTCAATTGATACCTGACTGAAGTGTCGTTGGTGACATTAATCTCCGCTTCCTCCGTCACAATATCCCCCTCTTCCACTTCTCCAAAATGGATATCGTTACGGGTCACCGAAGGAGTCACCGAAATGGAAAAAGCCGCCCAGGCGGGAGAAGAAGAAAAACAAACAGCGAAAAATAAAAATGAGAGGGCCAACGACACGGTTCGCTTTTTCATGGCAGTGTTATTATATCACTCCCGGGTGACGATCGTATAGAC
>JACOVV010000011.1 GCA_016177145.1 Candidatus Omnitrophota bacterium
GGTGGATGGAAAACAGATCGAGGTCCGCATCCATCGCGCGCATATCGAAGAAGACGCCGGCAAGCTGGTCCATAAAGCGGACGGGAGCGCCAGTCTCGTTGATTTTAACCGGACCGGGATGCCGCTGATCGAGATTGTCACCGAACCGGATTTGCGCGGTCCCGATGAAGCGGTGGCTTATTTACAGCAATTAAGAACGATCCTGCAGTATCTGGAAGTTTCCGACTGCGATATGGAAAAGGGGAGTCTTCGCTGTGACGCCAATATCTCGCTTCGCCCGAAATCTGTAGGGGCGAACGGCCGTTCGCCCCTACTGGGAACAAAGGTCGAGATCAAGAATATGAACAGCTTCAAATCCATCCGTTCGGCGCTTCTCTTTGAAATCAAAAGGCAGTCTGAAGAATTGGAACGGGGAAACCGTATCCCGCAGGAAACCCGCCTCTGGGATCAAGAAGAGCAGGTGACCCGTTCGATGCGCTCGAAAGAAGAGGCGCACGACTATCGTTATTTCCCTGAGCCTGATTTGGTACCGTTTCTCATGACGGAAGAAGTCATTGAACAAGTGCGAAAGAATCTTCCCGAACTGGCGAGTCAAAGGCAGAGACGTTTTTTTGAGCAATACGAACTGCCGGAGTATGACGCGGCGGTTTTGACAAGAGACAAGTGGATCGCGGACTATTTTGAAACATGCGCCCGGTTGTATCCAAAGCCGAAAATCGTCGCTAATTGGATCATGGGGGATCTGATGGCGCAGGCGAATGAACGAGGAATGACTGTGGCCGATCTCGGTTGCAAGCCGGAATGGCTGGTTCAACTATTAGAATTAGTGGACGGGCAAACAATCAGTGGTAAAATGGCTAAGGAACTACTGGTTGAAATCGTACAGAAGAAACAACCGCCGCGGGAGATTGTGGCTGGTAAAGGGTTGGCGCAGATTACCGATGAGAAAAGTTTATGGGGAATCATCGAGGGTGTCATTGGGAAAAATCAAAAATCAACTGAAGATTATCGCGGCGGAAAGACCACGGCTCTCATGTTTTTAGTAGGACAGGTGATGAAAGAGACCGGGGGCAAGGCCAACCCGCAGAAAGTCCAGGAGCTTTTGAAGAAAAAATTAGAAGGAGGGGGAGTATGAAGAAGCTGGGACGGTTGAGCATCGGTATTTTTCTTTTCGTCCTTTCGATTTCGTTCGTATCCGGGTTGAGGTATGGGGTCGCTAAAGACAAACCGGCTGAGGATTTTTACCAGCAGATTGAGCTCTTCACGGACGCCATGACGGTCATCCGCACGGACTATGTGGAAGAACCCAAGACAAAAGACCTGGTTTATGGCGCCCTGAAGGGAATGCTTGCTTCTCTGGATCCTCACAGCCAGTTCATGGATCCCGACGTGTACAATGAGATTAAAGTGGAGACGGAAGGATCCTTCGGCGGATTAGGCATTGAGATTACCGTTAAAGATGATTTGTTGACCATTATTAGTCCTTTGGATGACACCCCCGCTCAAAAGGCGGGCATTAAAGCCATGGACAAAATTGTCAAGATTAACGGTGAACTTACCCGTGATATCACATTAGTGGATGCCGTCAAAAAGCTCCGGGGTAAACCGGGAACACAAGTAATGCTGACCATCCTGCGTGAAGGAGAAGGCAAATTGCTGGAAGTGGAGGTAACGCGCGATATCATCAAGATCGAAAGCGTTAAGGATGGTGTGATGTTGGAAGACCACATCGGATATCTTCGCATATCCGAGTTCCAGGAAAACACGCCGCGCGACCTTGAACAAGCCCTTAAAAAAATGGACTCACGAAAACTGGAAGGGCTTATTCTGGACCTTAGAAATAACCCCGGCGGCCTGCTCGATACCTCTGCTGATGTCGCGGAGAAGTTTCTGCCGAACGGGGTCATGGTTGTCTATACCAAGGGAAGGATTAAAAGCCAGGACCTAGAATTCAGATCTAAATCCAACTCTCCGCGGCTTGATTTCCCGATGGTTGTCTTGATTAATGATGGAAGTGCGAGCGCCTCGGAGATTGTGGCGGGGGCTTTGCAGGATCATGGGCGCGCTGTCTTAATGGGGACAAAATCATTTGGTAAAGGGTCGGTTCAGACGGTCATTCCGCTCAAAGACGGTTCCGCTCTTCGGTTGACGACCAGCAAATATTACACGCCGAAAGGAAGATCTATCCATGGGGAAGGGATCATGCCGGATATTATCGTCGAAGAAGAACCCGCTTCGGAAAAGGAGAAGGAGACAGAAAAGCAAAAAGAACAAAAATCCGAAGAAATCTTCAAAAAAATAGAAAACCCGGACAGCAAAGAATCCAACGACCAAGGAGTATCTAAAGAAAAAATGGAAGAGCTGAAGAAAGATGTCCAGATTGGGCGGGCGGTGGATTTGTTAAAAGGGATTAGAGCTTACAAACGACTTGGAAAATAAAGACAAGAATGAAAAAAAACGCGTGGATTGCCGTTATCGGAGCAGTATTATTTTTGGGGGGCTGGTGGGTCAAAGAGGCGTATTTTTTTTCGCCGGCGACTCATCTAAAGCGGGTGGATGCGAAGGTCAATCAGATTCTTAACAAAAATAAGGTCACGGAGCGTTTCCTTTTGCGTGAAAAATCTGAAGAAAAAATCCTGCGAGGCGGACGCGTCCAGACGCTGGAAAGACAATACGTCGTTGGAGGAGAATTTCCTTTAAACCAATTTCCCTCGCTTTTCACCAGCGTCGCTCAAAAAACCAAGCTTCGGGTTGTGAAGAACAGTTGGACCAAAGGGCTCACGCAGAATGAGTTTGAGCTTGTGATCGGTTGGAGAGAGAATCCTCTTTATTCAGTAAAGATTGTCCAAAGGAGTTCTATCAAGACGTCTGCAGGAAAAGAGGTGCCTCGAGTTGACCCGCACGCCCCCAAGATTGCCTTTGTTCTGGACGACTGGGGATACAATCTGAACAACCTGCCGGTCTTGAACGAAATTGAGATACCCATGACGTTGGCGATTTTGCCTCATCTTCGTTTCTCCTCCAAGATTCCGGCCAGTTTGGCCGGCAGGAATTACGAGTTTATTCTTCATATGCCGATGGAGGCGCACAATGGCAAAATTCGCCCCGAAGCAAAAACTCTTTATACGGACATGCAGGAGGGCGAAATCCAACGGACCCTCAACGAAGCATTGGCGAGTGTTCCTCAACTCAAGGGGATTTCCAATCACATGGGATCCAAGGCGACGGAGGACTCTCGTTTGTTGAAGGTTGTCATGGAGGAATTGCAGAAGAAGAACCTCTATTTTTTGGACAGCCTAGTGACGCCTCATTCTGTCGTGGAGCAGGTCAGTCAGCAGGTAGGAATTCCTTTCGCCAAGAGGGACATTTTTTTGGACAATGAGCTGCGCGAGGAATATATAGAGGCGCAGATTCAGAAAACAATCCAGCAGGCGAAGGAATATGGAAGCGCTATCGGTATTGGACACGATCGCGCCGTCACGCTAAAGGTTATTCAAAAGATGATTCCGCAAATGAAGGCGGAAGGGATTCAGTTCGTGCATGTGTCGCAATTGGTAAAGGATCGGGAATTAACTGCCTCGGCGGCTTCTCGTTAGAGAAACGCTTTTTAGGGTTCTTTTATGTTCATTCTGGGGATTGAGACTTCTTGTGATGAAACAGCGGCAAGTATCGTGGCCGATGGGAAGAAGATCCTTTCCAACGTGGTAGCGACAAGTCTGGCTGAGCATTCCCAATTTGGCGGAGTTGTTCCTGAAATCGCCTGCCGTTGCCATGTCGAATGGATCCATCAGACTGTCGAGCAGGCGCTGGCGGGGGCTGGTGTTTCGCTGGAAGAGGTTAGCGCGGTTGCCGTGACACAGGGACCTGGATTGCCGGGAGCGCTTTTAGTTGGAATTGCCATGGCTAAAGCTCTTGCCTTCGCGTCCAGAAAACCACTGCTGGGGATCCATCACCTGCAGGCGCATCTTTACGCGAATTTTTTGAGTAGTGAAGAAAAATCTCCCGACATGGAGTTTCCTTATATGGGATTGATTGTTTCGGGAGGCCACACGATTTTAGTGTTAGTAAGAGGTGTTGATGATTATAAAATCATCGGTCAAACGGTCGATGACGCGGCGGGAGAAGCGTTTGACAAAGCGGCCAAACTGCTGGGGTTGGGATACCCTGGAGGACCGGTCATTGACGCTAACGCTAAGAAGGGGAATCCTGACGCTATTCGTTTTCCGAGAGCGATGATTCACGAGGAAAACTTCGATTTCAGTTTCAGCGGAGTGAAGACGGCGGTGTTGTACTACTTGCAAAAAATGGAAAATGGAAAGTGGAAAGTGGAAACCCCCAAAAGGACTTTCCATTGATAATGCGGCGATGGTAGCAGGACTGGGGGGAGCGTTGTTCAAGAAAGGATATAGGTCGGATTTATCTCTAACCGCTCAGCCGAACTGGAATATTGAGGTAGGGGGGTATTCATGAATGATATCGAGATCACTATCCGTCTTTTAATCGCTTTAGCCCTGGGCGGTTTGATTGGGCTGGAACGGGAGATACATGGCAGCGATGCGGGGTTGCGGACTCATATTCTGGTCTGTCTGGGCTCGTCTCTAGTGATGGTCGTTTCTATCTTAATGGCCAAACAATTCCCAGGAACAGACCCTGGCCGGATCTCAGCCCAGGTTGTCAGCGGTATCGGATTCTTAGGAGCGGGATCGATCCTTCGTTCTGCGACATCGGTTCGCGGGCTGACCACGGCGGCCAGTATCTGGGCGGTGGCCGGGATCGGGTTAGGGGCAGGCGCGGGTTTTTACAGCAGCGCGGCAATCGCTTCTCTGTTGATTGTATTGACTCTGTGGCTTCTCCGTTTTATCGAAAAGATGCTTAATCTGAAGGAAAGGGAGCGCCAATGAGAATTTTAGTCACTGGGGGCGCCGGATTTGTCGGTTCCAATTTGGCTCTTACTTTGGAGCAGGAGGGACACGAAGTAACAGCGCTCGACGACTTTAGTTCCGGGCATTTTGACAATCTCTGCGGTTTTAAAGGGAATGTGATCAGCGCCGATGTGGTCGATGCTGTTTTGGAAGAAATTGTCCCCGATACGGAGGCGGTCTTTCATCAAGCGGCGATTACCGATACCACCGTTACCGACCAATACCGGATGATGAGAGTCAATGTGGAGGGTTTTCGCAATGTCCTGCGCTTTGCTCTCAAGAAAAAAATCCGCCTCGTCTACGCTTCTTCCGCCGGGACCTACGGGGATGGGAAGAATCCGATGAAAGAGGACCAAGCGCCGAAACCGCTCAACTGTTATGCGTTTTCAAAATCAGTCATGGATAACATCGCCAGAGAAATCATCGAAAAGGGATCAATCCCAATCGTTGGGCTGAGGTATTTTAATGTGTTCGGCCCTCGCGAAAAGTATAAAAACAAAGCGGCCAGTATGATATGGCAGCTTTCAGAACAGATAAAAGAGGGTAAGCGTCCGCGAATTTTTACCGCCGGGGAACAGAAGCGGGACCATTTTTACGTCAAAGTTATTGTCGCGGCGAATCTTCGCGCGATGGAAGCGAAAAAGAGCGGTATTGTGAACGTGGGGACCGGTATCGCGACGACGTTTAACCGTTTGGTCGAAATACTCAATCAGACACTCAAGACACAACTTCCCGCAGAATACTTCGGTAATCCTTATACGGGGGTCTATCAAGATGAAACCCGGGCCGATACCAGGCTGGCGCAGGAGTTGATCGGTTTTAAGGCGGAGTATTCGGTTGAAGACGGAATAAAGGAGTATTTAGCAACTCAAAGTTCAAAACTCAAAAGTCAAAATGACAACTCAAAAGTCAAAAATAAACTGTTGTTTTGACTTTTTACTTTTGACTTACTGGTGTTTTTTTTAGTATGAAATACCACGAGCAACTTCCTGAAGTACTCATCAACATCGGTTTACTGACCGAAGAGCAAATTCGTAAAGCCATCAAAGAGCATAAATCCCTGAATGAACAAATGAACCAAGTCCTCACTCGCCTCGGATTCATCTCTCAGGAAATTCTCGACCCAAAACTTTTAGCCCAGTTTGGCGTTTTCCCAGCCAAGATTGAGGAAGAGACTGTTCCCGCGGATGTTCTGGCAAAAGTCCCGCAGGAGATGGTGAATCGTCACCGGATCTTGCCGGCTAAGATGCAGGGGAATCTGCTCACTGTGATCACGGACCAACCATACAACCTTCTCGGAATAGAAAATTTCTCCTCGGCAATCGGCATGCCTTTAGAGGGATTATGGGTGGAACAGAAATTATTCGAACGCCTGTACAGCCGTCATTACGGCGGGACTATCCCATCGCTGCAAACCCAGCGGACAGCCGTTGGTCTTGCCGGGAGGCAGGCGGAGAGCGGAGAGCGGACGGAAGGAAAAATCCACGGAATCACCGAAACGAATGCGGGAGAAGAGGGGCCGATCATTCAGATCGTCAATTTAATTATTGAAGAAGCCATTAAAAACCGCGCCAGTGATATTCATGTGGAACCGCAAGAAATAAAGCTGAGGGTGCGGTGCCGTATTGATGGAGTCCTCCATGAAGTGCCTTCACCGCCGCAGCGCCTTCAGGGTTCTGTCCTGAGCCGCATTAAATTAATGGCGGGAATGAACATCGCTGAAAAACGGCTTCCCCAGGACGGAAGAATAAAAATCACGCTTACCGGAAAAGATCTGGATTTGCGTGTTTCCTCACTGCCGTCTCTTTACGGAGAAAGCATCGTGATGAGAATTTTAGACAAATCCGCTTTCCTGCTCGGAATTAAGGACCTCGGCTTTCTCGCGGAACAGCAAAAATTATTTGAACAAATAGTTTCGGCGCCGACAGGGATCTTGTTGGTGACAGGCCCGACAGGCAGCGGAAAGACAACAACGCTTTATGCCGCTTTAAGCGCTTTGAACCGGGTGGATCGAAAACTCATCACCGTTGAGGACCCGGTCGAATACCA
>JACOVV010000154.1 GCA_016177145.1 Candidatus Omnitrophota bacterium
CTCTCCAGCTGCTGGGCCAGCTCGCAGGCCTCTTGGAAATCATGCGTTGTTAACAACTTCAGCGCCGCTTCAGCGGAATTCATTCTGCCGGCAGCGTTGATTCTCGGTCCGATTAGGAACGCCAGATGACCAGCGTCCACTTTCTTTGTTCCCATTCTTGCCACGGAGAGGAGCGCTTTTAAACCGGCTCGCGGGCATTGGTTGATTCTCTCCAAACCGGCGCGGACTAAAATCCGGTTTTCTCCAACCAAAGGTCCCATATCGGCAACGGTCCCGGCGGCTGCCAATTCCAGGTACTCAAAAACCTCCCTCCCCAGCAAAGCCCAAGCGACCTTAAAAGCGAGCCCCGCCGCCGTCATCTGTTTGAAGGAAGAGGGGCATCCCTCCTGAAGCGGGTTAATGACAACGGCCTCATGAGGCCATTTTTCTTTCTGGGGCTCATGGTGGTCAACGACAATGACTTCTATCCCCTGACTTGCGGCGTATTGAATCTCTTCCTTGGCCGTAACGCCGCTGTCCACAGTAATGAGCAATTGAACCCCATCCGCGGCGGCCTGCTGTATCCCTGACAGATTCAGTCCGTAGCCGTCATGGATCCTGTGAGGGATATAGGCATTGACGATCCCTTTCATCTTCTTGAGGGTTAAGAAAAGAATCGAAGCGCCGGTGGTCCCGTCAACATCGTAATCCCCCCAGATGAGAATTTTTTCTTTGCCGGTGATGGCTTGTTTCAACCGGCTTACCACCCGATCCATATTCTTGATGCGCCAGGGAGATTCCAAATCCAGAAGCGTTCCGTGAAGAAAACCGTGCGCCTGCTGAGAAGTAGTGATGCCGCGGTTGGCAAGAATGAGTGAAAGGAGGGGTGAAATACGAAGAGCTTTCTGAAGGGAGTCCACCGGACGTCCCCCTTTGACTGTCCATCGTCTCTGCACATGCACCCCCAATTCCGTTATCGCGTGTCCGCTTGCTGCAAGGCGTGCCTTAGAAAATGGTTCAAAATCAGATGGATATCCTCCACCGGACCGTATTCGCCGGTAGGTGTCTCGACATGCACCACAATATCACAAATCTTTTTGAGTCTGCCGCCGTCAAACCCGACCATTCCTACGACAGTTCCTCCCTGTTTCTTGAACCATTCCGCGGCAATCACCACATTAGGAGAATTACCGCTCGCTGAAATGGCCACTAATTTATCCCCCGGTCTGTAGTGAATTTTAAGCTGGCTGACAAACACGTTTTGATATCCGTTGTCATTGGCAACCGCCGTCATGACCGCCACATTATCGGTCAGAGCCATTGCCCGTATCGCCGGCCGCCCGGCATCCTGGGCGGCGACCCCGATACCGATATCGTTAGCCATGTGAGAAGCGGTTGCCGCCGACCCGCCGTTGCCGATCAAAAAAACCGTGCTCTGGCGCTGGCGAGCTTCTTTGAGTTGTTCAACAAAATCGGCGACCGCCTGAGTGTCCAGTTGCTTTAACAAATGAGCGACGTAATCAAAATAGCCCCGCGCCAGCTGCCGGGTATTTCCCGCTTTTGTCGTGTCTGGGGAGATGTTAGGTGAGGTCATTTTATCCCTCCCTGCCAGGATAATTTGGGTTCGTTCGGGTTTTGAATATTGTATGCCTGCCGCCAGACAGTGTCCGCGTAATAAATCTGATACACGAGTCTCATTGTCTCCAGGGCATCCCGGCTATTTCCTGAGTCAATGCTCTTTCCGTTGATAACGGCATCGGCAAATTCATAGATTTCATCCCGCCAGGAATTGTCTTCTAAATAGGTAATTGTCTGTTCGGAGACTGTGCCGGTGTCCGATTCGCTTCTTTTGCCGATGGTGAGCTCTTCTTCCCCATAACTTTTGGAACCGGAGAGGATGCCGCGGAGCTCCAAGTATCCTTCATTGAGAGCGATGTCCATATGAAACCGGTGCTGCCATTGGGTCGCGCTGGAATGAAGCATGGCAATCCGGCCTTGCGCGTCCTTCATCAAGGCGAAAGCGTTGTCTTCGACGTCATGATGCCAGTAGTCGTTGGAAACATAACTCTTCACTTCCACAAAGTCTCCGCAGAACAGCCGGATCAAATCCACCATATGAATTCCTTGGTCGAGAAGGATCCCCCCGCCGGCGTATTTTCGCTCCGCCCGCCATCCGCCTCCAAAGGGAATGATCTTGCTTTTACCGTAAACACCACGGACATTGACAATTTTTCCAAGTTCACCCGATTCGATGATTCTCAGCGCCTCGCGCACCGAATCGTGATAACGATGGTTAAATCCATATTTCAGCAAAAGCCCCGGATGTTTTTTCTCCGTCGCTATCACTTCTTCTACTTCTTCCATGTTTCTTCCAGGGGGTTTCTCGCAGAATACATGGAGCCCGCGGCTTAAGCCGGCCACGGTTACCTCCGCCGCCAGATCATTGGACAAACAGACGAAAAGAATATCCAGGGGTTCCTCAAGAAGTTTATGATAATTATCGTGATAGATGACGCCGTCGCTCATCACCCCTGAGCCGTCCATTTTTTGTTCGCAGATGGCAGTTGCTTTTAACCGGGGATGCTGGTCGATATAATAACGCCGGCGTTTGCCGACGACACCGTACCCCGCGATTCCAACGGATAGCTTCTCTTTTGCGGCTATAGGCATTTGATCACTTCTTCCAACCCACCAGTAACGGACTCGCCACAAAAATCGTGGAGTAACTTCCGGAAATCAACCCAATCACCATGGCGAAGGCAAAATCGTTAATAACTTCTCCGCCGAGGAAATAAAGCGTTAAGACCACCAGAAAAACCGTCAATGACGTCAGGAGGGTCCGGCTCATTGTCTGATTGACGCTGAGATTCACTAAATCCTTGAAGCTCAGTTTCTTCAAGAGACGCATATTCTCCCGTATTCTGTCAAAGATAACAATGGTATCGTTGATGGAATAACCCGCGACCGTCAGGACCGCGGCGATCACCGTGACGGAAACCTCTCGCCCGCTGAATGAAACCGCGCCTATCGTCACCAGCACGTCATGCAGGAGCGCGATAATAGCGGCGATCGCGAAGCGCCATTCGAAACGAAAACCGACATAAGCGCAAATACCGAACAGCGATAACATTAACGCCAAGAGAGCGTTCCGTTTCAACTCATTGCTGACGACCGGACCGATGTTCTCCACCATCAGGACGTCAATCTTCCGGTCGGGAAAGGCCTTTAGAAGTTTGTCATGGATTTTTTCAAAAGATCCTTTGGCCGTCCTAATCAAGAGATGCTGGTCATCCCCCACCTGCTGGATGGTTGCGTTTCCCAGGCCGATCTCGGCCAACGTGTTCCTGATCTGATCCACAGGAACAACAGGCTCAAAATAAAATTCTTGAACAGCCCCGCCTGAGAATTCGACGGATAAGTTTTTTTCTCCCCTGGCGACAAAAAATACCATTCCCGCCGCCACCACCGCCAGCGACACTCCATAAAAAACTTTTCGCAGGCGTATATAATCTATTTTCGGCTCGCTAATCAACTGAAGCATCGTCAATCGAGTCAAGTTTCCCGATGACAAAGCCAAGTCAAAAAGAACTCTTGTTACCACCAACGCCGTAAACATGCTCGAGAAAAGACCGATCGTGAGCGTGATGGCGAAACCACGAACAGGCCCTGTCCCCAGCCAGAAAAGAATCAAAGCGGAGACGAGTGTTGTCACGTTGGAATCAAAGATCGCCCAAAAGACCCGTTTATACCCGTTGTCAACGGCCCCCTGCAGGCTTCTTCCCAGTTTCAGTTCTTCGCGGATGCGTTCGTAAATTAGAACGTTAGCGTCCACCGCCATACCGATGGTCAGAATGATACCCGCGATACCCGGCAGGGTGAGCGTCGCCCCAAAAGCGGCCAGCGCTCCTAAGATAACAACAAGATTTAGCAGTAAAGCAATATCTGCCAGCAAGCCACAGAATAGATAATAAACAGCCATGAAAATAACCACCAAAACGCCGCCGATGAGTGTCGCCTGGATCCCATGCTGGATCGAATCACTCCCTAAAGCCGGTCCCACGGTCCTCTCCTCTTCAACGACCAGAGGGGCCGGCAGAGCCCCTGAACGAAGCACAATGGATAAGTCGGAAGCGGTCTCTACCGTGAAATTTCCGGTAATCTGAGCATTCCCTGACGGGATCGGCTCATTAATGACAGGAGCCGATCGAATTTTTCCGTCCAGAACAATCGCCAGACGCCGTCCGACGTTGGCGGCGGTCACGGCGGCAAACAGTTTGGCTCCTTCGCCGTCAATTTCAATGCCGACGTAGGGTTCGTTAAATCTGGAGGAATCGAAGGCCAGCCGCGCGTCTACTAATTTCTCCCCCGTTAAAGCCGCTTCTTTTTGAAGAAGGAGAGGAATTTTTTCGTCGTAAAGGAGTTCGTACCCCTCTGGAATTGTCCCAGCGAGGGCTTGTTGGAGCAACGCGGAATCATTGGAGACCACTTTGAATTCCAAGTGAGCCGTCTGACCGATTAATTCAAGAGCCCGCTGGCGGTCGGTCACCCCCGGGAGTTGGATTAGAATACGATCCTCCCCCTGCTGTTGGATCGAAGGTTCTTTCACGCCAAACTCATCAATTCGGTTCCGGATCACCTCCAGCGCTCTTTCGGCGGCATCCGCCCGCCCCTTTTCAGGAATATCGGTCGTGTCGACCCGCAAGACTAAATGCATCCCTCCCTGGAGATCCAATCCCAGCTGAATTTTTTCGTTCAGAGGCCACGCTTGCCAGACAGAAAAACCGACAACCGCTATGACTAGAAGAACCCGCCATTTTAGATTTCGATACATAAAATCTCCTCTATGGGTACGCTAATTTTTTTTCCTGCTCGCAATCGCCGATTTTTGAATTTCGATCTTCACGTTATCGGCGATCCGAAGGAGCACCGTGTCATCCTTGATACCGACAATGGTACCATGAATCCCGCTGGATGTAACTATTTCGTCATTTTTATCTAATCCTTTCAGCATTCCCTCATGCTCTTTCCGCGTTTTCTGTTGAGGACGAATCACCAGGAAATAAAAAACGGCAAAGACAAAAATCAGTGGAACGATATTGGCGATCATGACCGCCGTTTGGTTGGTTTCAGACATGGATAACCTCCTCGATTCACACAGGCAGGGACGCACCTATGCGTGCGCCCTTCCCATGGTTGGACAGACACATAGGTCTGCCCCTACGTTTTCTAAATTCCCCGAAGATCCCCTTTGCAATCGCTTCACGGACATCACTCATCAATCTCATGTAAAAATAAACGTTATGAAAAGAGACCATCCTTAGCCCTAAAATTTCTCTTCCCTTAATCAAGAATCTTAAGTAAGCACGGCTAAAGGACTGACACGCACCACAGTGACATTCTGGATCCAACGGCAGAGTATCTTTAGCATAACGCGCATCTCTTAAAGAGATCATTCCTCCCGAGGTGAAAGCGTATCCATAGCGGCCATACCTGGTCGGCAGGACGCAGTCGAACAAGTCAATTCCCTGAGAAACGGCTTCCAGGATATCCTCCGGCGTTCCTATCCCCATTAAATATCGAGGTTGATTTATAGGTAATTTGGGAGCGGTAAAAGCCGCGATTTCATAACCCAATTCTTTAGGTTCGCCGACACTCAAGCCCCCGATAGCAAAACCATCGAATGGCAAACTGGTTATCTCCACCGCTGAACGTTCTCTCAATTCTTGGGACATGCCGCCTTGGATGATTCCGAAATGCAATGTAGGGGCGGGTTTCAAACCCTCCCCTACATCAAAATTCCGTCTAAAATAATCAACCGACCTTTTCGCCCACGCGGTTGTCCGTTCCACCGACTTCTCGATCTCTTTTTCACCGGCATTGTATCCCGGACATTCATCCAGCGGCATCAGGATATCACTCCCCAGCGCTTTTTGAATATCAATCACCCGTTCCGGAGTAAAGAAATGCGTTTTCCCATCAATGTGGGATTGGAACAAAACACCGGCATCCTCTACTTTTCTCAGAGGGGCCAGACTAAAAACCTGGTATCCGCCGCTGTCGGTTAAAATCGGCCCCTCCCAGCTCATAAACCGGTGAAGCCCCCCCAATTCTTCGATAAACTTCTCACCCGGCTTGACGGCAAGATGATAAGTATTGGACAAGATAACCTGGGCTCCACATTCCTTTAGCTCCGAGGGAGTCAACGTTTTTACCGCGGCCTCAGTCCCCACCGGCATGAAGGCAGGGGTATCAATCACGCCATGCGGCGTGGTCAACCGGCCTGTCCGGGCGGAGGTTGAATTATCCTGTTTAATAATTTGAAACATTGTTAATTTAGCATTTGTAGGGGCAACCCTTGTGGTTGCCCTGCATCAGGGCGGGCCCTCGGCTTCGCCGAGAGGCGAGCACGAGGCCC
>JACOVV010000155.1 GCA_016177145.1 Candidatus Omnitrophota bacterium
GTCAAAAGTCAAAAGTCAAAGGTCAAAAGTACAAATCAAAATCACAGACCAATGAACTCGCTTATCAGTGAAGTTATTCGAATGGCAATCTCTGCCGCGATCGTGATCGGATTTGTCGGCATTAACGCCCTCTTTTTGGTCTGGCTCGAGCGCAAAGTGAGCGCCCGAATCCAGCTCCGCCACGGTCCTCTTTACGTCGGCTGGCAGGGGACATTTCAAACTTTGGCGGACGCCGTGAAACTATTGGGGAAAGAATTGATTCTTCCCAAACAGGCGGACAAATTCCTTTTCATCGCCGCTCCGCTGATCGTTTTCACGCCGGCGCTGGCGCTTTTTCTTGTTCTCCCTGTCGGTCCCGGATGGATTATCCAGGACCTGAATATCGGGATACTTTTGGTTTTCGCTCTTGCTAACATTTCTTTCATCGGAATCTTCATCGCGGGCTGGTCCTCCAATAATAAATACGGCGTTCTCGGCTCGATGCGGGCGGTCGCGCAAAATATTTCGTACGAGATCCCGCTACTTCTTTCTGTTATGGGAGTGATCTTACTCGCCGGAACTTTCAAAATGACGGAATTAATCTCCTTTCAGCAACAACAGGGATGGTTTATCTGGAAGCAGCCGCTCGCTTTTTTGATTTTCTTCTGTTCCGCTTTGGCTGAAGCTAACCGTGCGCCATTTGATATTCCTGAAGCCGAATCAGAACTGGTTGCCGGTTTTCATACCGAGTATTCCGGCATGAGATTTGCCATGTTCTTCCTGGGAGAATACACGGCCATTTTTGTCTCCTCCGCCATTGCCACGACTCTTTTTTGGGGAGGGTGGCTTGGGCCGGCGTTTCTGCCCCCAGCCGCATGGTTTTTCGTCAAGACGTATGCTATCATTTTAGCGGTTATATGGGTGCGGTGGACATTTCCGCGCCTGCGGAGCGACCAGTTGATGGCGTTCTGCTGGAAAATTTTAATCCCAGCGGCGCTGGTGAATTTGCTGGTGACGGTCTTTTTGGCAACGTGGAGGAATTGACGTAGGGGCAGGCCTATGTGTCTGCCCGAATTGTAATGTAGGGGCGGGCCTTGTGCTCGCCTCTCGGCGAAGCCGAGGGCCCGCCCTGAACAGGGTAGGGGCGAATAATTATTCGCCCCTACGAAGGGCACCCACAAGGGGTGCCCCTACAATAGGTGTCATGAACACAATCATTAATTTTTTCAAAGGTTTCTGGAGTCTGGTCGCCGGCATCGGGGTGACGATCCGCTATTCCTTTAAACCGCGGGTGACGCTGGAATATCCCAAAAAACGGCTCACCCCTCCCCGGTTTAAAGGCCCGATCAGCTTTGTCCGGGATGAGAAAACAGGAGACCATCTCTGCATTTCCTGCAACGCCTGCATCAAGATCTGTCCATCGGCCTGCATGAGCTTGAAAGCGGAACGGGACGCCAATAACAAACGGATTCTGACCGACTTTAAAGTGAACCATAATCTCTGCAGTTTGTGCAGTCTCTGCATCCAAGTTTGCCCGACCGACGCGCTGGAACATTCGATGAACTACGATGAAGCGGCCTATTCGCAGAAAGATTTTATCCACGATCTTTTGGAACCGTTTCCAAAACCAGTGGTGACGAAAATAAAAACGGAATCGCCCCCGCAGCCAAGCCCAGGAGGGACTGCCGCGTGATCTCTGAAATCGTTTTCGGCTTATTGGTAGTCGTCACTCTGGCCGGCGCCTTTGGCGCCGTGGCTTTGAAACGGATTTTCTACAACATCCTTTCTTTGATTGTCGCTCTTTTTGGGCTGGCGTGTCTTTTCATTTATCTCAACAGCGAATTCATCGCCGTGATGCAGGTGATCGTTTACATCGGGGCGATCGGCGTCGCCATGATTTTCGCGATCATGTTATCGGCGCCGGCGGCTCAAACGCCCCAGCCGAGAAACCCCAGAAAAATCTTCAAGGCGGCCGCCGTCGGGCTCCTTCTCTTTGCCGGACTGGTTCGGATCCTCTGGAGAACAACATGGCCGTCTCCATCGGTGAAGATTGACGATTTCTCGGCGAAACATCTGGGAGAATTGCTGCTGGCGCAATACCCGCTGGCATTCGAGGCGATTTCATTGGTGTTGCTGGTAGCGATTTTGGGAGCGATTTTGATTTCAAGGGATGTGGAAACATAACATTGTAGGGGCGGGTTTCAAACCCGCCCCTA
>JACOVV010000012.1 GCA_016177145.1 Candidatus Omnitrophota bacterium
CGGCATGCCGCGCCCCTACGATCCTTTTACCAAATACCGGTCACCGTCGCGATATTTCTCAACCACGATTTCACCTGAATCAAATGAAACGACGCCCAAAGATTGATCCCTAACCAGCAAAGAATCCCCACATTCATCTTCAGCAGACGCCTGTGAAGAATTTGGTAAAGTCCATAAGAGGCGATGATCAGGGAAAAAGGTTCCATAGGAAACCGTATCCTTGAGGAACCATAGAACACGATTGTAATCAACAAAACAGCAAGTATGGGAATTGACAGAGGGACCAAAGCCCGCGGCCTCTGCCCAAGCATGACAAGCCCTGCCAAGAAGAACGGAAAAAGAAAAACATAACTCCAGTCATAGATCGTCTCATGATAAAGCTCCCAATGAAACGGGGACAGGAGAGAAACTAGTTTTAACGGCACCAGATCCACAATCCTGGCGGGAGACTGCCTCAGTTTTTCAAACGTCTTATTGATCAGGAAATGTTCTTTTTGGAGTTCTGATTCTATCAAAAGGCTTTCCTGAATGACAGGATCTTCCCTGGGAATTTTGCTGAAAATTTTACCTTTTTCCGGAAAATAACAAACATATAAAGCCATCCCTGTCTCAGTCGAATACTTTACAGTCCCAAAAGCGCGGTAGTTTCTCACGACCCACGGAGAAAGGATCATGCCAAAAACCGCAACAAACACCCCTAGGATGCCGATCAACCGTTGGAGAGGCACAGTTTTTCCCCTAAGATAATGCGCCCAGACTAACACGGCTAAGAAGAAAGGCATCATCACTAAAGCGGCCGCTCTTGTCAGAACCGATAATCCCATGAAGATACCTGCTTTTATCGCGTCGGGAATCGCCGGTTTTTCATACAGTTTCGTAAAATAAAAAAATGCCGTCACCAGGAACAAGGTGAAAACAATCTCCGAATAAAGCCGCGTCGGCGCCAGAATAAACGGCAGGTAAAACAGGCTGGTAAAAAAAGACGCTTGAGCGGCTTTTTCGCCCAAAAGCCGCCGGCTGATCTTATAGATCACTAGAACAATCCCGATGGAAAGAAAAGCCTGAAGTATTTTAGCGGCCATGACGCTGTCATGGGTCAGCGAAAAGACACCGCTCAGAAACAAGAAGTAGACCGGCGGGCGGTAAGCCGTCGGCATCCCTGAAGAATTCAACAGGTCTCCTTCGGTTAAGAATCTTTTGGCAATCTGGTAATAAGCGATTTCATCTCCCGCGAGTGTCAGGGGCGCTTTTAGGACAGCGATGATGCGGATGATCAAACCTGCCAAGACCAAGATGATGAATATGGTTTTTAAACGCCGAGGATTCGCTGTCACTGTAATTCTTTCTTCGAGCAAACCAGGTTGGTGTAGCGGCGTCCGTGGAATTCCCGGATCAGCCGCTGAAAATCACGGACGCGCTCTATATTCTGCGCCTGTCCGGTCAGATGATACATCTGAAATCCCATTTCCCGCAACTCGTTTAGAAACTCCACAGGATCCCCGCCGGCATTACGAATTCCCTGGGGCCAGAATTCCGTGACCACGACAACCGCCGGATTCCCAGAGAGCGTTTGTTTCATCCCTCGAAGCACCAAGCACTCGGCCCCTTGAATATCCATTTTAATCAAATCCACTTTATTGAGAACTCCCAACTGTTGAAGCAGGGAGTCTAATGTCGTCGTTTGCACACAAATACTCCCCCTTTCCCGCGAATCTCTATCTTCGTAAAGACGATTGTCGCCGCGGTTTTCTTTGCAAAGATAGAGCCGGGAAGTCCCCTTTTTGTCAGAAAGCGCCTCTGTGATTATTTCTACGTTATGAAAATTATTGAGAGCAAGAGTCCGCTTCAAGAAAACACGGCTCTCCGGTTCGGGCTCGATCGCGACCACTTTCCCTTCCGGCCCCACCCAAGCGGCGCACAACGCCGTATAATACCCGATGTTGGCGCCGATATCCACTACGGTCATTTTCTTTTTTACATGGCGCATCAAGAATTGTGTTTCCGTTCTTTCGTAAACTCCGAGCGCCAGAGCGCCGCCGATAACCGGGTCTTTCGGGTTGAGAATCATACGAACCCCTTCCACCTCGAGGATTTCAGGGATCATTCTGCAAAGAAGCCCGTTGACCATCCAGCGCAGAAGAGGCAATTTCAAAATAGCCGCGTACAAATATTCCAGAAATCCTGCCGGCGCTCTTGATAAGACGGCGCGAATCAAACATCGAAGCCGCTTCATAGATCTAGCTTACGATGAAAACCTTCCGTTTTCAATCTTTCCTTTAATTTCTTCGCCAATGGCAGTGAAAACCCGGGGAGTTTTGCCAATTCCTCGATTGAAACTGACCGAAGCGCTTCCACCGAATCAAACCTGGAGAGAAGTGCCCGTTTTCGTTTGGGTCCAATACCTGGAATCTGATCCAGCGAGGAACGCGAAAGTCTCTTTTGCCGCAACCTTCGGTGGTACCGAATGGCAAAGCGGTGCGCTTCGTCACGGATTCGCTGCAATAGAAGCCGCGCTTTAGAGTTTTCGGACAGGGGGATATATTCTGTAACTCCGGGAAAGGCGATCCGTTCCAACCGCTTGGCGAGTCCTATCAATGGAATCTGTCCCAAGCCGAGATGATTCAGCGCCTCTTTAGCAACGGAGACCTGCCCCTTGCCTCCGTCCACTAAAATAAGGTCTGGGGGCGCCTGCTGTTCTTTAAGGACTCGCTCATATCGGCGTAAGATCACCTCCTTCATCATCCGGTAATCGTCGGGTCCCCGAAAAAATCTTATTTTGAATCTCTTGTACTGGCTTTTATCGGGTTCCCCATTCAGAAACGACACCAGGGAAGCGACCGCTTCCATCCCTGAGATATTGGAAACATCGAATGCCTCAATCCGCCGCGGGATTCTGCTCATTTGGACAATTTCTTTTAATTCCAACAGTTCATCCACGCGATAAATCCCGGTCCGGTGATATTTTCCCGGGCTCACGTCGGACGCAAAAAGACTCGCGATTTCCCGAGGAGTGGATTGTTTGAGGGTTGTCGTCAATGCCCGCAGTTGGTCCCGCGCCCCGGCGGCAAGTTCATACTCCTGACGTTCAGCATACGCTTTCATCCCGCGAGAAATCTCCTGCACGAGCTGGTCTTTCCGGCCTTCTAAAAATAATACGGCCTGGTCGACAACGCGTTGATATTCCAGTTCATCCGCTTTGCCGACGCAGGGAGCGACGCATTGTCCAATGTCATGCTGAAGACAAGCCCTTTTAGGAAGCGTCTTACAGGTTCTTAAGGGGAACGTCCGGCGCATGAAACTAAGCGCCTGGCGAAGGAGTTTCACATCGGTGTAAGGACCGAAATATCGCGCCCCATCATCGAGCGCCTCCCGGGTCAAGAGAAGCCGCGGGAATTTCTCATTCAAGGTCAACTTTAAATAGGGATAACTCTTATCATCCTTGAGATCCACGTTATAACGAGGCTGATATTTTTTAATAATACTGGCTTCAAGGATCAACGCCTCCGCCTCTGAGACCGTCTGGATGAATTCGACATGGTCCACTTGCGGGACCATTCGGTCAATCGCCGGGGTGTGATGCCGCGATTGCTGAAAATAGGAACTGACCCGTTTGCGCAAGGAAGCGGCTTTGCCGGCGTAAAGAATGACCCCATGGGCGTCCTTCATTAAATAGACGCCCGGCCCTTCAGGAAACTTGTGGACTTCTTGGCGGATTTGCTCGAGGATCACAAAAAAACCCCAGGGCAGGCCCTCGGCTTCGCCGAGAGGCGAGCACA
>JACOVV010000163.1 GCA_016177145.1 Candidatus Omnitrophota bacterium
GAGTTACGCGACGTCAAAATTCACCTCCGTTTTTTACAGGGACAAATTTCGACCGCGGAAGCGATGCTCGCCCCGGCGTTTTTTTGGTCTGAAAAAATGAATCATATCAGCGATTTGCTGCCGCCGGGAATGTGGTTGACACAAATGGAGCTGGCGCGCCAGCGGATTACAGGCGGTCAGGGAGAGGTTGTTTCCGAACAGTTGGCGCTGGTGATTCGCGGGCGGGTCTATTCCAGAGAAAAAAACGAAGCTGCGATTGTGGGAAAGTATATCAGCGTTCTTAAAGCGAAAGAGAATTTCTTTAAAGATTTTGAAGATGTTCGTCTGGAGAACATTCAATCCCGGCTGTTAAGGCAAATTCAGGTGGCCGAGTTTGCCTTGGTATGTCCTTTGAAACCGCGGAAAGAAAAATGATGGATTTATCCTACTTGAACAAAGAGCAGAAACAGAAACTTGTTCTGGGAATTCTGATGGGGGCTACTGTTCTGGCGCTCTATTATTATCTTCTTCTTCAGCCCAAGTTCAGGCAGTTAGGGACGCTGTTTCCTCAGGTAAGGGAATTGCGGCAGGAGCTGACGTCGCTCAAGAAAGAAGGCGAACAGATCGATCTTCTGAGAGGACAGGCAGAACGGTTAGACCAGCAGATGAGGAAGTACCAGAAAGCGATTCCCACGGAGTCGGATTTGGCGCCGTTACTGGCGTATCTTTCTGCCGAGGCCAAGTCAAGCCGGGTGACTTTAACAGGAATGGAACCTAAGATAGGACAAACAACGGCCGGAAGCGTTTTTCGAGAAACCCTATTGATCCTTCAAACCGAAGGAGGGTATCACGCGCTGGGGCTTTTCCTGGATCGTCTTGAAACAGGGGAACGGCTGATTCGCGTGGACCGTTTCGAGCTGGTTTCCAATAAAGAGGCTCCCAGGGAACATCAAATGACGCTGGAGTTGAAGACGTATGTGTCCAAATAGAAAAGGCGGAAAATGGAAAATGGAAAGCGGAAAGTGGAGAAGGCAAGTTCTTTGCTTATTGTTCTTCTTCGCTTTGCCCTATCCACTATCCACTATCCACTTTCCATTTTCCGTTGTTCTTGCGGAAGAAACAAAATTTGATTATAATAGCCATGGTAAAAGAGATCCCTTCTATCCGATTGTTTCTGAAGAAGGAGAGTTTCTTTCAAATCCGGAGCAGCAGGAGAACGGCGTCAAAAATCTTCTCCTGGAAGGGATTGTGTGGGATCCGGCAGGGGGATCCGTAGCCATTATCAATGGCAATGTGGTTCGTGAAAAAGAACGAATAGGGGGCTGCGAGGTGGTTTGGATTGAGAAGAGCCGCGTAGGGCTCCGAGGGGACGGAGAAGAGATTATTTTAATGATGTCTAGCCAGGAGAAGGGGGAGTGATGAAACCGGTTCTGTGTTGGGCGGCGCGGATCATGGTCCTATGGATAGCCCTGCCGGTGATTCCAGCCGCGGAGGGAGCAGAGGGAGAACAAAAAGAAGAACAGGGAATTGCCGAGAGAGCCGGCAGTGAAACGGGTTTTGACAAGGCGAAACTGGAAGCAGGGTCCTATCCGGGCAATGTCACGATGGATTTTCGCGACGCGGATATCCAGAACGTTCTCAGAATCCTTGCTCACAAAAGCGGCATCAACATCGTGGCCGGCAAAGAAGTGCAGGGATTAGTGACCGTGCGATTGGTGGATGTCCCCTGGGAAAAGGCGTTGGATGTTATCTTGCGCACTTACGGGTATGGATATCACCGTGACGAGAATATTATTCTTGTTCTTCCCATCGAAAAACTGGCGGAACAACGGAAGATGATTCAGGAAATGTCGGATGTCGAGCCGTTGGTGACGCGCATCATCACTCTGAAATATATAGACGCCGATGACGCGGCCTCCGTGTTGACGGAGCAGCTCTCTTCACGAGGAAAAATCACCGTCCTGAGGACGACAGGCCAGAAAGGATGGGAGTTTGGGGCCTCCAAGGCGGGCGAAGGGGGCGGGTTGTCCGGTAAGGAGCGGGTTGAAGGAGTAGAGATGAAGTCTCGCGCGAAAGTGCTGATCGTCAGTGACATCGCTTCTTCGATTGAAAAGGTAGAAAAAATATTGGAGAAAATTGACAGGAAACCCAAGCAGATCTTGATTGAAACGCGCTTGGTGGAAGTGAATGCCGATAAACTGAAGGATGTCGGGTTGGAAGCGGGGACTGGCGCAACGGGGGTCAGTTCTACTTCTCCGACGCCGATTGCCGTCACCAAGCCCAACGATCCGACCAATCTCTCGAGATCAGCGAATGCGACGAACCTCGGGATCGGAGGCCACTCCCTCTCGACGCAGATAACCCCTTCGCTGTTTGGACCTGAAACCACAGGACTGACGGCGGCCAACAGCGGCATGCAGTTATTGATTCGCAAGCTTCGGGGCAGCCAGTTTGAAGTTCTTTACCACGCGTTGGAAGAAGTCGCGAAAGCCAATACCCTCTCCGCACCGCGCATCTTGACGCTTGACAGCCAGGAAGCCAAGATCTTGGTGGGGACACAGTTCCCGATTCTAGAGTCCACGACAGAAGAGGGAGTTATCAGTCAATCCCTCAGTTATTACCAGGACATCGGGATTCAATTGAATGTAGTCCCTCAAATCAGCCATGATGACTACATTAACATGATTATTCATCCCGCCGTCAGTTCTTTCACGACGAAAGTAACGATTACGGGCGGGGCTGAATATCCGATTATTGATGTACGGGAAGCCGAAACCCAGGTGTTGATGCGCAGCGGTGAGACCCTGGTGATCGGCGGATTGTTAAAAGACGCTGTTCGGCGTCAAACCATAGGGATGCCTATTTTAGGAGATATTCCCCTGATAGGATTTTTATTTCAGCGACGGATAAACGATCTGGAGAAAATAGATCTTTTGATTTTTATCACAGCACAGATCTTGGATCCTGATCAAGAAGTGCCGCAGTATGTCGTGGCAAAGCCGTCGTAAGAGAGAAAAAATGAAACGATGGTTCCTTCTATTGTGGATACTTGGAGTGATCGCCAGCGGGGCAATTGCTTACAGCGCCAGCAGTGCGGCGCGGTCATTGTCTTCGCTGCCGGATCCTCACAGCTCCGCCTACAAGGGCTCTGACGACATGGAGACGCTTCTCTATGTTCGGGATGTCGGCTCTCAGCTCCAGAAGGAACACCAGTTGATTTTGGATAAGATCGAAGAGATCGAGGCCAAAGTGGGACAACTGGAAAAAAATCGTTAGTCCTTCCAGGAATCTTCCTAAGAAACAGACCCCCTTACAAAGGAAAGGTATTAACTATTTATGAAGGAAATATTAATAAACGTGGAGCCTAAGGAAAGGCGTGTCGCGGTCTTGGTGGATAAGGTTCTAGACGAGTTTTTCGTGGAGCGAACCAACCACAAGCATTTTGTCGGTAACGTCTATAAGGGAAAAGTCAGCGCCGTGGTGCCGGGAATTCAGGCGGCATTTGTGGATATCGGCATGGAGAAGAACGGATTCCTGTATGTTTCGGATATCGGGGGCGGAGGACTGGATGAAGATGAATTGGCCCATGTCGAGTCCGAAGGAGTGGCGTTGACCCACAAAAAGAAAGGGCGGCGGCTTCCCTCCATCACCGAATCCGTGAAGGTCGGCGATGAAATTGTTGTGCAGGTGGTCAAGGAACCTCTAGGGACCAAGGGGGCGCGATTGACCACGCATGTCTCTTTACCAGGCCGCTATTTGGTTTTGATGCCTGGAGAACCTCATGTCGGAGTTTCAAAGAGGATCCACGACCACGCCGAAAGGGACCGTTTAAAAAAACTGCTGGCGGAACTGGAACTTCCGCCGGGGATGGGGTTCATTGTTCGCACGGCCGGTGTTGGGAAAGGGAAGAAAGAATTTGCCAGTGATGTTCGTTATCTGGTGAATAGTTGGAAGCGCCTGCAGGAACGGCACAAGAGAGTGCATGCGCCTGCCCCGATGCATGAGGAGTATGACTTGACCCTGAGAGTGGTCCGGGATAATTTTACCGACGATGTGGATAAATTGATCATTGATTCTCCCGCCGAGTTTCGCAAGGTTTTTCGGTTTGCCCGCAGTCTGATGCCTCATTTAAGCAATCGCGTTGAGCTTTACCGGGGGAAGCAGTCCCTGTATGAAAAATGGGGAATAGAAAAGGAACTGGATGGAATTTATAACCGGAGGGTTCCTTTGAAGTGCGGCGGGTATCTCATTATTGAGCAGACGGAAAGTCTAGTCGCGATTGATGTCAACAGCGGCAGATTTACGGGTAAACACAATTTGGAAGAGACGGTTTTCAAAGTGAACCTGGAAGCGGCGCAAGAAGTGGCCCGCCAGCTGAGGCTCAGGGATATCGGCGGGATCATTATCATTGACTTCATTGATATGGAGGTGGCTGATCACCGGCGCAGACTGTTCAGGGCTATGGAAGATGCCCTCCGTCAGGATAGGGCTAAAACCAACATCCTGACCCTCTCCGATATAGGGCTCATTGAAATGACTCGACAGAGAGTGCGGAAGAGCCTGGAGTCTGAGGCGTATCAGACCTGCCCTTATTGCCGCGGGCGCGGTTCCGTGAAGTCGGTGGCGACTATGGCCATTGAATGCCTGCGGCAGATCAAAAAATTTGTTCAGGAGACAGGCCAGAGGGAGGTTCAAGTCAACGTCAGCCAATTTGTGGCTTCACAGTTATTGAATGATGACCGGACGGGGTTGACAGAACTGGAAAATCAGACGCGGTGCCGGATTGTGATCCAAGGGGTCAACGACTACCATCTCGAAGAGGTTAGAATATTCCCTTGGCAGGCCCCTGCGGGATAGTTTGACAAGCCCTTATCAGGTATGCTATAGTTTACCCCTAAAATTATAAGGAGTGATGATGAGTTACGCTGTCTTCCAGTCAGGAATAAAACAATATAAAGTCTCCACCGGTGAAATGTTCCCGATGGAAAAGTTAGACTTGCCTGTAGGCGGAGAGATTGTTTTCGATAAGGTTCTCTTGGCCGTGGATGAACAGGATCAGAAAGGGCAAATAGGGACTCCCTACATTAATGGGCGGAAGGTTGTCTGCGAAGTGGTCGAACAGAAAAAAGGACCTAAGGTGCTGGCGTTCAAATTCCGCCCTAAGAAACATTCCAAGCAGTTAAAAGGGCACCGGCAGAAGTATACGGTGTTGAAAGTAAAAACGATAGCATAAAAAAAACATGGCAAGCACAAAAGCTCAAGGATCAAGTCGAAACGGACGCGACAGCAACTCAAAACGGCTGGGTCTGAAACACTTTGGCGGGGAAAAAGTTCAGAGCGGGGCGATCTTAATCCGGCAGAAGGGGACTGTCTTCAGACCAGGCCTCAATGTTGGCATGGGAAGGGATTACACGCTTTATGCCCTCAGAGATGGAAAAGTAGTTTTTCCCAAGCCAAAGACTGTCGCTGTCCTACCGATGTGAGTTCTCGTACTTTTGTTGATCGAGCGCGAGTTTTTGTCCGTGCGGGAAAGGGGGGCAATGGCGCGAACAGTTTTGCCCATGACCGTGTGGGCAAGAAGTCTTGGCCCGATGGCGGTCCCGGCGGCAAAGGGGGAGACGTGATTTTTCGAGCGACCCCGCATCTTCAAACCCTCCTCGATTTTCAATACCGGCAACATTTCTCTGCGGATAAAGGAACACACGGGAGCGGAAACCAGCGAAACGGACGAAATGGTTTCGACACGGTCGTCGAGGTTCCGGCAGGGACCGTAGTTTTTTCTCTGGAAAACGGAGAAAAAGTTTTATGCGCGGATTTAGTGACGGGAGGACAATCCGCTTGCGTGGCCAAAGGGGGAGCCGGCGGTAAAGGAAACAGCCGGAATCTTCCAGCCGAGCCAGGCCAACCGGGAGAAGAGCGGACTCTGCTGCTGGAACTAAAGCTTTTGGCGGAGGCAGGGCTCATCGGCTACCCGAACGCCGGTAAATCAACACTGCTGAGTTCAATTTCACGAGCAAGACCTAAAGTCGCGGAGTACCCCTTTACGACTTTGATTCCTCATCTGGGGGTTGTTGAAACAAAAGAACAACCCTTTACCGTTGCCGATATCCCTGGTTTAATCAAAGGAGCTCATGAAGGGAAAGGATTGGGAGATGAATTCCTCCGTCACGTTGAGCGGACGAAAGTCCTGATTTTGGTGTTGGATATGGCGGCAACGGAGGGGAGAGATCCTTACGAAGATTACCGGATTCTTAAAAAAGAGCTGGAAATGTATCAAAAACCCCTCTTAAAGAGAAAACGGTTAGTCGCCGCCAACAAGATGGATTTGCCCGGAGCGAAGGAAAATCTGGCGAAGGTCAAACGCCGCATTCGGGAAAAGATCTATCCGATTTCAGCCAAAGAGAAAATAGGGCTTGAGGAATTGATTGAGGCGATCGTTGCGAAATTAAAAATGTAGGGGCGTATTGCAATA
>JACOVV010000016.1 GCA_016177145.1 Candidatus Omnitrophota bacterium
GTATGTTCCGCTTCCGCGATTAGTTCAACAGCCAAACCAAACCGCAAAGTCGCTCAATCTTCTTGACCTTTTACGGGATTCGGAAAGAATTTATGTGTCAAACGGAGAAAAAGTCATAAGTCAAAACTATGAAATTCTCACAAAAACGGCGGCGCTGGATCATCCTGAACTGATCATCTGGCCGGAGACCTCCGTCGTGGAAGATTTCAGCAATCCTGAAATTCAGAATCGAATTGGCGGTATCGCTAGAGAGACAGATAGTTTTCTGTTAGTCGGCGCTCCGTGGTTGAGTTCGTTAGAAAGTGGAGGAGACATTGACGGACGTTATTTCAATAGTGCTATTTTATTTGATTCCCAAGGGAAACTGATGCAGAGATACGATAAGCTTCACTTAGTTCCGTACGGCGAGTTCATTCCGTTTGAGAAACAGTTCCCGTTTCAACGCGATTGGATTGTTACTGGCGATTTTATCGGTGGAAAGGAGCACACGGTTTTCGAGATTACCGGTAGGGGCACATTGCCATGTGCCCCTACATTTTCCGTCCTTATTTGTTTCGAAGATATTTTTCCCGGTCTCGCCCGCCAATTTGTTAAAAATGGAGCGCGGCTTTTGATCAACATCTCCAATGACGCCTGGTTCCATGAGAGCGGCGCGGCGTTCCAGCACGCGCAGGCCTCTGTTTTCCGCGCGGTGGAGAATCGGGTCCCAGTCGTGCGGGCGACGAATACCGGTTTTAGCTGTTTCATTGACCGGTGGGGGAGGATACAGAAGGAAGTTCCCGCTTTCACCACTGGCCACGCCACGGCCACCCTCCAGGTCCAGAAGTGAACGTTGACAAAATCGAGGACTTCTGATACAGTTCACCCGTTCATGTCGTTAAGAATCCATTGGGGGGTAATTCTGCTGGCTTGTCTGGAGGGAGTGTTGAATCCTCCTTGCTTTCCGGTGACTCCAAAGCGGGTTACGGCCCTGGCGCCCCCCGCCGACACCGCGTTGGCCCCTTCTCTGGCAGGTCCTTCTTCGCCCCGATTCAGCCGTGAAGTCATTTTCAAAATTCATCAAGTCTTGCTCCGGAGCCAAAGAATGGCCTCTGATCCTTTCCCGGGCGGGCCGTTTAGTGTAACGATACCGGGTTTCTTTGGAATTTTTGGGCATACTCAAGGTGCGTCTCGTTTTTCCAATCAGTTAGTGGTGGCTCATCAGAACTCGCTGCACGCCAATATTTGGACGCCGTTTCCGGCAGGTTCCTCAGGGGCTTTTCTGACCTATGTGAATTTCCGCCATCCTATTTCTCCAGAAACCGCCCAGACTGCCAGAGACGTTGAGTCGAAAACTCAGACCGTTATCAGTGTTCATCCTGATTCCATCGATGAAAAAACACTACAGCAATTAGAACGGGAACAGAAAGAAATTAAGGAATATGTCCTGCATCATTGGGGGGCTCGGCCCAAGATCGAGTCGTTATACCAGCAGACGATGAGCCAGTTAACGCGGCGGTATCCCGCAGTCAAAACAGAGCAGTGGGAGAAGTTATTCACGGCGGCAGGAGGAATCTATCGGAGAGAACGGGAACAACAATGGTTTCTTCATCGGGAGAGGGCCATCAAAGAAGCGGCCCTGAGAAAGGCCGAGGAGCGCTTATCCAATGACCCTGAACTGATGGGGGTTTTTGTCGGCCGACTGGAGGAGCTGGAACAACTTCTCATTCGGTTCTGGAATTTGATGGCGTGGTGGATCGAGGAGGGAGAGAATTCCGAAGTGGAGACGTTATTCAGAACAGAGAAAGAAAGAAACGAGGGGACTTCGAAATTTGGATTTAAACTTCCTCCCGGCGTCCAAAGCGATATTAAGCAGTTTGTCGGCGAAGAGATTGAAAAGGTCAAAACTGATTTCGCGGCCGTCAAAGGAAAGAAAATATCCGATCCCGCCATCGTCACCCTGCTCGAAAAATACAGCGGCGTGGATTTCTCCGATATTAGTTTTAAATTCGAAGAGTTTACCGCGAAGACAATGCTTGCCAGCGTGGAAGCGCGCCGGGGAATTAATGGAATTCTTCAGAAACGGTTCCAGAGAAAAAGCGGAAGACAATCTTTATTTCGCCTCACTGAAGATCATTACCGGAGGTATATCTCTGAGGTTATCCGTGGTCCTGGCGGGGTCGGGATGTTATGCAAACCGGTCCGAGACGCGGCTCTGGATGAGTTGAAAAGAGAATTTGAGGAACTTAGCGGGAAGTTCCAGGGAGAACCGAATGTGCAAAAAACCATCGAGCGCGCTCAATCCCGATTGGGGATGTTATCAAGAATGCAATTTTCCGACGGGGTCTATTGGCTGTTCAATGAAGCGCTCCCGGAGATCGGAATCCGGCAGGCGTCATCGGAAGTCGGCGCCATCCTCGATGAAATTATTAAAGAATTTCTCTCGGCGCCGGATACTGAATTTCTGGCGGCTCAAATAGAAAGTTTTAAAGAGAGTTTTCTTAAGATAGCCCCTGATCAGAGTACGCTGGCGGTTCTGGATTCGATCTTTTCAGTCCCCTTCCTGACGGAGCTTGCCGGCGCCGCTCAGCGCCGGGCTTACAGGGAAATGGAAGAATGGGAAAAAGAAGCCGGGTTTGAGGCCGCTCCAGAGGATAGACGGTCGTTTTTGACGGCGGCGAGGTTCAGATCGTTAGTTTCTGCGGTGGATGAGAAATTGGAACGGCTGGGAGATGTCCTGGAGTCGTTTCGACAGAATCCGGACCCGGTGGAGAACACACGGCTGGATCAAACGATTGATGAGGCGCGGGTCTGGACGGCGA
>JACOVV010000161.1 GCA_016177145.1 Candidatus Omnitrophota bacterium
CGGCACCCCTGTCCAATTAATCGAACTATAGACCCCCTGATAGGCCGCCCCAGTAGCAGGACTGTTATCGGCCCCTTTCAAAAGCCAAAGACCTTCCTGACCGATAAAACCGGTCCCATTACCGAACATAAGACCCCATCCGAGCACCCAGAAAGCGATCGAAGAAATCGCGAAAACGATAAAGTTCTTTGAAAGAATATTGACGCAGTTTTTACTGCGGCAGAAACCGGACTCGACCAGTCCGAAGCCGAGGTTCATGAAGAACACCAGCATCGCCGTGATCAGCGTCCACATTGTGTCAGCCATTACTTTTGGATCCATGGATTTCCTCCTAAATGTTAATATTAATCCTCTTTCCCCTGTTGGGAGAGAATTTGCGTAAAGTATAGCTGACCATTGTTACAGGAATATTACGAGGAAGTTAAAAGAAAGTTACTGATATCCTTTTCAAACTCCTTCATCGAGTGGAATCCTACATATCGCTTGACAATCCGGCCCTGGGCGTCCACCAAGAAAGTCGTCGGCAATCCACGAATCCCTCCGAAGGCGCGGATCACTTCATCATCAGCCATTACAATGGGATAATTGACAGAATATTCCTTCATAAACTCCTTGACCTGCTCAACCCCTCCTTCATCCACAGAAATTCCAACAATCACTAGCCCCTTATCTTGATAGCGGTTGTATAAATCAACAAAACCAGGGACCTCCTCCTGGCAAGGGGGACACCATGTCGCCCAAAAGTCAATCAGTGCAACTTTTCCTTGCAATTCAGAAGACGAAAAAAGAGTTCCTTCTGGCGTTGGCAAGCTAAAATTAGGGACCGGGCCTAGGTCTTTAGGCGATAATAACGGCGCTGGATTGTTGTTTGCGGTCGATGGTTTCTGGCCACAGCCGACGATCAAAAAAACCACACTAACAAAAACAAGCCCTTTCTGCCATGCCGTCATGATTCTTTCCCTCCTCATTATTAAATATTGAGTTTCCGTGATAACGGCGCCAGCCACTGAGTCATCACCCCAGAAAGCCAGGCCAGAGAATTCGTCAATAATAGAATTCCCACCAAGACCAACAACGCTCCCGTCAATTTCTCTAGGATATTAAGATATTTTCTCAACCATTTCAAAGAGGTCAATAATTGATTGAAAGCCAATGATGAAAAGAAAAATGGAATCCCCATCCCCAAGGAATAAACCGCGAGCATCAAAACTCCCTGGGTCACCGTTGTCTGGGAACCGGCATAAAGGAGGACCGACGCCAAAATGGGGCCCACGCAGGGAGTCCAGCCGATGGAGAAAGCCGCTCCAACCAAGAATGACCCCGCATAACCGACAGGCTTACGGCGCCATTGAAGGCGCTTCTCCTTCAACAAAAGGTGAAGTGGAAGAATGCCCATCAAGTGAAGGCCAAAGAGGATGATTAAGATCCCTCCTACATTTTTAATCCAATCTTGGTACTGATAAAGAGCCCCGCTGACAAGGGTCGCCGAAGCTCCTAACAAGACAAAAATCACCGAAAATCCAAGGATAAATAAAAGAGAATGAATCGCTGTAGCTCGTTTAACTCCTTTGCCGGTTTGCAGTTCTTCAATGGAGGCGCCGGTAATATAGGATATATAGGATGGAATCAGCGGCAGAACGCAGGGGGAGAGAAAAGTCAAAACCCCAGCGAGAAAGACCCAGCCGAAGGAAATAGTGTCAGGTGTCATGAATCAAGGGTATTTTAATCCAAGCTTATAGAAAATTCAATACAAGTCCAAAGATAAAAATCAAAGGAAGATTCACTGCCAATAGCCAAAGAGCCGCTTTCCACCCCATGTTAGACCCGATGAGTCCCAGTTCTGTATAGTCGGTCGCCACTCCCGCCATTAAGAAAGCGAAGGTATTTCCAAGAGCGGCCGTCTGCCGGTAAATTTCAAAAGCCAGCGGGGCGCTCCCCTCGGAACAGACTTCAATCACCGAAGCTCCCACCATCGTCGCGACAAGCCCTCCGGGAGTCGGCCCTAACCAATGATAAAAGAAATCCGACGGGACGAACGTGGCGATCACGGCGGCGAGAACCACTCCCAGCGTCACCCAGCCGAGGATCATTTCCAGTAAAGACCATGACGATCGAAAAATCCCGCGTAGAAAGTGGATAGTGGAAACATCCTTTGCTTTATCCACTTTCCACTTTCCATTCTCCACTTTCCGTTCTAAGGTATTCGCATTCCCCCGAATCCACCCCTTCTTTTCCAGCCGTTGAAAAACCAGCCCTGTCACGACAGCCACCAGCATCGCCAACACAATCATCAAAATCCCCTTCCATCCGAAGAGCCCTACCAGCAGCACCGTCACCGCCATATTCGCCCAGGGACTGGCCAGGAGAAAGCTGACAACGCTGGGGACCGAAGCCCCCTTTTTGTAAAGCGCCATCGAAATCGCGAGAATCCCGTGACTGCAGGTGCTCATCAGGAAACCAAGAAGGACGGACCGTAAAATGATCCGTTTTCGAGAACCGGCGAGGTATCGTGAAATCATTTCTTTGGGAACAAAATGGTCAATCAGTCCGCCGATGAATACGCCGAGTAAAAAGTATCCCGTGACCAGCCGGGCGTACATCCAGAGGTTCTGACGAAGAGGAAACAAAAAAGGAATCGTCGTTGTCGCTAAAGCGAGGAGCGCGATCCCCGCTAATGACAAACGCGCCTGGCTCTGATACCATTTCTTTTGGGGTTGGTGACAACAAGAATGGTCTGTCATTGGATTGGAATAGAATTATACCACTATTGCAAATTAACTAGATTTTGTTATAATGCAGGCCTATTCTGCTTCGCCCTTCGACAAGAAAAACTCCAGTGGGGCTTCGCAGGAATAAATTTCGGAGGAATCAAATGGCTACCACACAAGATGTCGCTCAACTTTTCGGATCCAACGTATTCAACGATCGCACCATGAAAGAACGGCTCCCTAAGGATACTTATAAGGGCTTGAGAAAAACCATTGAAAGAGGCGAACCCTTGACGCTCGAAGTCGCTAATGTCGTCGCTAACGCCATGAAAGACTGGGCGATTGAAAAAGGGGCCACACACTATACGCACTGGTTTCAGCCATTGACCGGCAAAACCGCCGAAAAGCATGACGCTTTTATCTCCCCCACCGCTGACGGCGGCGTCATTATGGAATTTTCAGGGAAACAGCTGATCCAGGGAGAACCGGACGCTTCTTCTTTTCCCAGCGGCGGATTGCGCGCCACGTTTGAGGCGCGTGGATACACCGGATGGGATTGCACATCGCCGGCATTCCTGAAAGAGGACGCCGCCGGAAACGTGACACTGACCATTCCGACCGCGTTCTGTTCTTATACCGGCCAGGCGCTGGATAAAAAAACACCGCTTCTTCGATCGATGGAAGCCGTTTCAAAACAGGCGCTGCGTGTTTTAAGAGCCCTCGGCAATAAAACTCCTAAAAAAGTCATTGCCACCGTAGGCCCTGAGCAGGAATATTTTCTGATTGATAAAGAATATTACCTGCGCCGTCTCGACTTGATCAGTTGCGGCAGAACTCTTTTTGGAGCCCCTTCACCCAAAGGACAAGAATTGGAAGATCAATACTTTGGTTCCATTAAAGACCGCATCTCCGCCTTCATGAGAGATTTGGATATCGAGCTCTGGAAAATGGGGATCTCAGCAAAAACAAAACATAACGAAGTCGCGCCGGCGCAGTATGAGATGGCCCCGATCTTTTCGACCGTCAACATCGCCGCCGATCACAATCAACTGGTGATGGAGGCGATGCAAAAAGTGGCTCTTCGCCACGGACTCGTCTGCCTGCTTCATGAAAAACCGTTCGCCAGAATCAACGGTTCCGGCAAGCACAACAACTGGTCGTTGGCCACCGATGACGGAATGAATTTGTTGGAGCCGGGGAAAACTCCGCATGATAATGAACAGTTCCTTCTTTTCCTCTCGGCGCTGATGATCTCCGTGGATAAACACGCGGATCTATTGAGGGCGTCCACCGCCAATCCGGGAAACGACCATCGTCT
This sequence comes from Candidatus Omnitrophota bacterium, assembly GCA_016177145.1. Classification (GTDB taxonomy): domain Bacteria; phylum Omnitrophota; class Gorgyraeia; order JACOVV01; family JACOVV01; genus JACOVV01. Next base: position 4,027 of record JACOVV010000161.1, read on the forward strand.
AGGGGCCAATGAGGCGCCGCCGGCGATCATCTCGATCTTCATGGGAGAAGAACTGACCGATATTCTGACTCATCTTGGCAAGGGAGAAAAAGCGACTTCCCGCGGCCAATCCTATCTGCGCATCGGCGCCGATACGCTTCCCGACCTTCCCAAAGACAACACCGACAGAAACAGGACTTCCCCTTTCGCTTTCACGGGGAATAAGTTTGAGTTCCGGATGGTCCCCTCTTCCGCTTCCATCGCGGGGCCTAATGTCGTCTTGAACATCATTGCCGCCGAGGCGTTGGATGAGATTGCCACCCGGCTTGAAAAAACCTCCAATAAGAGCAAGGAAATTTCCGCCATCATTAAAGAGGCGGTCAATAAACACGGACGAATCATTTTTAACGGCAACAACTACACCGAAGATTGGGTCAAAGAAGCGAAAAAGCGGGGATTGCCGAACATTCAGTCCACGGTAGAGGCGCTCAAAGCGTTGGTGACGGAAAAAGCGGGAAAATTGTTTGAGAAATACAAGGTCCTCACGAAAGAGGAACTTCATTCCCGCTACGAAGTTTATCTGGAACAGTACGCGAAACAGATCAACATCGAGGCGCTCACCGCCATCGAAATGGTCAAGAGGCAATATATTCCCGCGGCCATCTGCTATACCTCGAGACTGGCCAAGACGATTCAACAACTCAAGGGAGCCGCCGCTCCGGCAGTGGTTCAAAAAGAGATACTGTCAAAGGTCTCGGATCTTCTGGCGTCGGCAAACAAAAAATTGGCCGCACTGGAGAGCGCCTTGAAAAAAGCGCAGAGCGTCGGCGAGACTTACGCCAAAGCGGTTTGCTATCGGGACACCGTGTTTAAACAGCTCGGGGAACTCCGTGAGGATATTGACGCGTTAGAAACACTCGTACCAACAGAAATGTGGCCGGTGCCGTCTTACGCCGATATGCTGTTTAAGTTTTAGGAATAGGGGTCCATGAACCGACTCCCCTTTCAATACGATCCTTTCCAGAAACAAGCGATGGAATGGATTGACAAAGGAGAGTCGGTTCTTGTTTCCGCCCCGACCGGCGCCGGAAAAACGGCGATCGCCGAGTACGCGCTGGAACAAGTCCTAGCGCGGGGCAAAGAAGCGATCTACACCGCCCCGATCAAAGCCCTCTCCAACCAAAAATACCGCGACTTCTCCGCCAAATACGGCGACCGGATCGGGATTATCACCGGTGACGTCGCGATCAATCCGCAAGCGCCGATCCTGATTATGACAACGGAAATTTACCGCAATACCCTCTTTGAAGACCCCCGCCGCGTTTCAGAAGTGGAATGGGTGATCTTCGATGAATTTCACTACATTGACGACTACGCGCGCGGCACCGTTTGGGAAGAATCCATCATGTTTTCTCCGGAACATATCCGGTTTTTATGCTTGAGCGCCACGATCCCCAACGTGGAAGAGCTGGCCGACTGGATGGGAAAAGTCTGCAACCACCCGGTGAATGTCGTCGTGGAAACCCACCGTCCTGTTCCTCTAACTTTTTGCTTTCAATGCCAGGGACAACTTCTCCCTGATTTCAAAGCGCTCCACCGCCAAGGGTATCAGAACCAGGGGAACTGGGGCCGCTGGCGTGACTGGGAACGCCGGCGTCCTCATTTTCACGCCAAACCGAACCGGCTGGATACGCTTATCCGCCACTTGATCGCGAAAGAACAACTCCCCTGTCTCTACTTTACTTTTGGCCGTCAGCGAACGGAGCAATTGGCGCAGGAATTAGGCGAGTTTAATTTTTTATCGGCGCTTGAGCAGAAACAAATCCGAAATCTCTTTGAAGAACTTTTAGAAAAGTATCAATTGAACCATGAAAAATCGGCGTACGCCTTGCGGGATTTGATTGACCGAGGAATCGCCTATCACCACGCCGGAATGCTGCCGAGTTTAAAAGAGGTCGTCGAGCGGCTCTTCACCAGCGGCCTGATCAAGATGATCTTTACGACCGAAACCTTCGCTTTGGGGATCAATATGCCGGCGCGTACCGTTGTTTTTGACGAATTGCGCAAATTCTACGGTTACAAATTTGACAACCTTCGAACGCGCGACTTTTACCAGATGGCCGGGCGTGCCGGGCGGCGCGGAATGGACACCGAGGGTTTCGTCTACGTTCGCGTGAACCCGAATGACATTCCTTATCACGAGGTCTTCCGAATTATCACCGGCAAACCGGAAGCGGTGTTCAGCCAGTTCAACACCGGCTATGCCACAGTTCTCAATCTTTATCGAGAGTTTCAAGAACAACTCCCGACGATTTACAACCGTTCCCTTCATCATTTTCAATCCTCCAAGAAAGACCGTCACAAGGGATACGAGGCGTTGAGCAGAAAGCTGGCGCTTTTGCATCAAATGGGTTACCTACACCAGCGCCAACTGACTCCTAAAGGAGAATTCGCTTCATGGATGTACGGTTATGAACTCGCGCTCGCCGAGATGCAGGAAGAAAGATGGCTCGATACCTTAACCGACATCGAGCTGAACGTCGTGCTCGCCGCGCTCGTCTATGAACCTCGCAAAGGAGAACACCGGCCTCATCTGGATAAAGGGATCAAGCGGCTGGCGCGCCGCTGTGAGGAATTTACCGATAAGATTCATCATCAGGAGCAACACTATAAAATCCTCCCCCGCACGAAACCGGCCTATTTTTATCTGGCGCCGGCGATGGTCGCATGGTGTAACGGTCTCCCGTTCGACAAAACCCTGCGTCTCTCGATGGCGGATGAAGGAGAAATCGTCCGCTATTTCCGGATGGCTATTCAGCTCCTGCGCCAACTCCACCGCGCCCCGACCGTCTCCGATTCTCTCCGGAACAAAGCCCGTAAAGCGATCGAACGAATCAACCGCGACGTCGTGGACGCCGAGTGGCAATTGCGGGTTGTTTGATTCTTATTGACTAATATCTGAAGGAGAAAATAGCTGCAAGGAAGGAATTCGGTTAAAGGATTGATCGTTTGTGGCTAATTTGGAAGTATTCGCCAGCTTCATATAAACCGGAATAAAGGAATCATTAGTGAGAAAACCGTATTGGCTTCGGAAGATTTGACTTTTGGTCAGC
>JACOVV010000162.1 GCA_016177145.1 Candidatus Omnitrophota bacterium
CGGGTGCGCCGCGCCGATGTGAGTCGAAGGAGCCATCGCCGCCACATGGCTGGCCAAGGTGATAAAAACCCCTGCTGAACCCCCTCTGGCCCCTTTGGGAGTAATATAGACAACCACGGGAACCTTGGCGTTGAGAATTTTGCGGACAATGAGGTGAGTCGAGGTCATCAATCCGCCGGGAGTATCCAGTTGGATGATGACGGCTTGGGCTTGTTCCTGTTCCGCTTTTTCGATTCCCTGAATCAGGTAATCGGCAATGATTGGGTTGATGATTTGGTCATCAACGGTAAGAACGAAAAGTAGGGGCAACCCTTGTGTTTGCCCTACAGAAGAGGTTCCCATGCAGAGCGTGGGAGCCAGATAAAAAAATAAAAAAACAATGTGACGGATAAAGAGACGTGTCATTTTTGTAGGGGCACACCATGATGCGCCCATTTTTTTAATGCGGGCAGACCCATTAGGGCGGGCAAAAGGCCCGCCCCTACATTGTGATCAGGTAGGCTCACCCTACCAATTCCTGATCGCCTCCACCAGCAAACGCACACCCACGCCAGAAGGGCCTGGATTCAGATAAGGATGCGAGTTCTTTTCTACCCAAGCGGTACCGGCAATATCCAAATGAACCCACGGATAGTCACCCACGAATTCTTTTAAGAACATCGCTGCGGTAATAGTTCCCGCTCCGCGCGCTCCAACGTTCTTGATATCGGCAACCTCGCTTTTGATCGCTTCAAAATACTCTTCCCAGAGAGGAAGCTCCCAAACTCTCTCGCCGGTTCTTTCTCCAGCTTCTTTAATTCTGGCTTTCAGTGAATCATCGGTCCCCATCATGCCTATGGCTTCATGCCCTAACGCGACGACGCAAGCCCCCGTGAGTGTAGCCAGATCAATAATGGCTTTCGGTTTGAAATTCTGCGCGTAAGCCAACGCGTCGGAAAGGATGAGCCGTCCTTCAGCGTCGGTGTTGAGTACTTCCACGTATTTACCGGAATAAGTCCTAATGACGTCTCCCGGCCGTTGAGCGGCGCCGCTGGGCATATTTTCCACAAGAGGAATGATCCCGACAGCGCGCTGACGGACTTTAAGTTTTGCCAGGGCCTGAATAACGGCGATCACTACCGCTCCTCCTGACATGTCATATTTCATTTTCTCCATCCCCTCGCTCGGCTTGATCGAAATACCGCCGCTGTCGAAAGTTACCCCTTTACCAACTAAGACAATGGGAGATTCTTTAACTCCCGCCGGCTGATATTCCAGAACGACGAAACGGGGGCGGTTTTCACTTCCCTGCGCTACCGCCAAAACAGCGTTCATCTTCTTCTGATGAAGCCAGCGCTCATCGCGTATCGTACAGCGAACCCCCATGCCGCGGGTCGCTTCCAAAGCAGCCCTGGCCATCGCCGCCGGTGTCATGACATTAGAAGGTTCATTGGAAAGAATCCTGGCAAGATTAGCGGATTCCGCCACAAGGCGGCCCCGGTTAACTCCTCGCTGGAGAGCTTGCCTGCTTGCCTTGAAAGCAGAACCGATGAAAGTGATCTCCTCCACCGTTTTTGTTTTTCCATCTCCGTTTTGACGGCTTTTGTATTTATCGAAAGAAAAATTGGCGAGCGAGGCCGCCTCCGCAAGCTGCTGAATAAAGTCCTCAATCGTCAGAGAGAGGTCCTTTTTAAAAAGGCACTCCATGGGAAAAGCGATTTTCTTCGCATTGCAGCGTCTTGCCGCTCTAACCGCGGCGCCGACAAACCCGCGGGCCCCCTTGATCTGATATTTATCTTCCTTTCCCATTCCTACCACAAGAAGCCAATGAAACGGCAGGCGGCCTGCCGTATACATGAGAAAGCTTTCCCCCTTTTTCCCCTTGAACGCGCCCTCCAGCAGTTTTCTGACGGCGCCGTTGAGCTTTTTATCGATCTGATGGATATCCCTCGCGCCTGCTTTTGTCTCTTCAAAAACAGCTACCGCCATTAAATCCGTTTTGGTATCAAGAATTGACTTCGCCTGGAATTGCGCTCTCACGTTGGTTCTCCTTTTTTTGATTTAAGCCGCGTAGACCTGATAGTTAATGTCAGAAAAAATATTATCCACTGATTCCAAATGCGACAAATACGATTCGTTGATACGACGAACTTGGACCTGTTCGTATAAATTCTGGAAGCGTCCGATATGCTCCCTCAAGCGACGTCTCGCGTATTCAACGAATGTCCCTGTTTTTAAGATGAAAGCCCAATCACTGCTTTGCGCCAGCAGCAATTCCCGCGCCATTTGATTGAGTGTCCTGCGAATTAGATCATTGGAGGAAGATCTAGTAAATTCCGTCGCCAGTCCGATCATCCGTTCCGACATTTTATGGAGATGCCGGTAAATCCAGTCGTTGGAACCGTTGAGCCAGACTTCATTATATCCCTTCCAGCCCCAGCTGGAATTTGAAGGCATCAATACTTGGTTTTTCCTAAACTGCTGCAGATATTCTCCAGGGGTTATTAACTGAAAAGTTTTCTGGTCATAGGCAATTTTTCTAAAAAGGTAATCCAACCATTCAGGCCCCTCAAACCACCAATGACCGAAAAGCTCGGCGTCATAAGGAGAAACAACTATAGGCGGCCGTCCCATAACTCTATAGAGATGTTCTATTTGTTTTTCGCGATTGAACATGAAATTCCCCGCATGCTCGGCGGCTCGTGAAAGAGCCGGCTCCCGCTGGTAGGGTTCCTTGGTCTCGGAATTTCCCGTAATCCGGTAGTATTTAATCCCTGTTGCGACACGGGTTCCATCGCCATTGAGATAAGGGCGTATGTACTCATAATCCAGATCAAAACCGATGTCACGGTAAAATTCACGGTAGACGGAGGCCCCGGGGTATCCTTCTTTTGAACTCCAAACAGATCTGGAAGTTTCAATATCCCTGCCAAAAACGGCGAGGCCCGAAGGAGTATAGCAGGGCGCGAATACGCCATAGCGAGGACGCGGAGAGCCAAAAAGAATCCCATGGCTGTCAACAAACGTGTATCGAATACCCGCCTCGCTTAATAACGACTCCTGTTCCGGGTGGAATCCGCACTCAGGCAGCCACACCCCCCCCGGACGGAAACCGAAGGCTTTTTCAAAACGGTCTAATCCGATCTTTAACTGAGCCCTGGCAACGGAGGGGTAAGACTCCATTAGGGGAAGATAGCCGTGCGTCGCGCCGCAGGTAATCAATTCCACACAGCCACTTTGATGGAGTTCAAGAAAAGCTCTCACTAAGTCTTTCCCATACTGATGAACGAACATTTCTCTGTTTCTCAAGAACCGGCTATGATAGAAACTGGCCAGGCGATGGAATTCCGGTTGAGACTGGGTTCGGTGTTTTTCGCGCTCCGCCAATTCGATTAAACGGTCAAGATGACGGACGTACCGATCCTGCAATAGGGAATCCTGCAACATTGAAATTAATGTGGGACTTAGCGAGAGAGTTATGCGAAAAGGAATACTTTCCTGGACCAATTTGTTAAAAACATCGATCAAAGGAAGATACGTTTCGTTGATGGCCTCGTAGAGCCAGTCTTCTTCTAAGAAATCCTCATGTTCAGGATGCCTCACGTAAGGAAGATGCGCGTGCAGAACTATCGCCAGAAATCCTTTAGGAAACATGTTGTCCTGCCTTCTGTTGCAGGAAGTATTCCCGGTCTTCCATGTGGCTGCTTCCGATGCCAAACCCGCCGGACAAAGCAAAAATTTCCCAGTATTCCTCTCCCAGGCACTTCCATTGTTCGTCGATAACACCCGACATGCCGAATCGAGGCGTTTTGACCTTGTTGGATCTCGCTAAAGGATGAAACGAACGATCGTTGGCGACGATCCCTATCTCCACGTAATAAAAATGGTCATGTTCCACTTGAAGATACCAATTATTCGCCGCTTGCGTTAATAGGATGTCCTCTCTTATCTTAACGGGAAAACCGGAGGATTCTTCGTAAAGCCGCAGAACCCATTTTTCAACAGATAAACCCCGTTGTTTTAACTGCTGTTCTTTCCGGGACGTTCGCTCTGAAGAAAGTTCCCAGTACGCATGCAAATACCAGGGATCACGCACCTGAAGCACGATTTTATGATCACCGTAATTCTGGGGAATAATTGTCCGTTCCGATAGAGTCATCAGAGAAGGAGGGGCGATTTCAAAAACAGGAGTTTTTCCCTGGGCGAAGAAAGTCGCGGCGGCCTTGACTTTGTTTTTCCTGATCACTCGCTGTTTTTTGGCGCGCGGTTTTCTAACCGGTTTCTTCCTGCGGTTTAACCGGGGCGGCATAGTTTACTCCTTTCTCAACACAAATTACACGAAGTATTTAAATTGATTGTAACACTCTCGGCAAAGCAGCGTCAAGGTGAACAACGCCAATCATGAACTTTTATGCATCGTTGAGTAGTTGTTGCCGCTGGTTGAAGAGGATGTCTCCGGCTGGCAGATGGGAATAGAGAGCCATTCAGGTATTTCCTGGCCGCTGTATTGATAAACCATGGCCAAATAGTGACGATAGAGTTTGTCAAAGACCTCTTTGTAAGGGGTAAAATGGGTATTTCCATACCACCAGTTCCAATCACTCCCCTGGGCCATGGCTAACGCTCTCCAAGCCAGCCCTATTGTAGTGGGTACCGTTTCCAGCCGTTCAAGATCTCTCCGCGCCCAAGCAAGGTAATCCCAAGAAAGGTTTTTCTCTTTGTCGCCGATCCATACATTAAAATTACCATCGATCCAGGAACCTGGCTTCAGCGCTCTTAGAGCTTTTTGAGCCGGGAATTTCTGGAGGTATTCGGAAGGAGTAGTTGTAATGACCTCCTCCCCCATTTTGCTCAAACGGCCATAGAAAGCCCGTAGAAAATCAGCTCCGTCGTTCGGGTAATACTCCCACGCATTTTCCCCATCCAGGATAAGGGTTGCTAGGTAAGGTTGTTGTGAACCTTTTTTAGCAAGATAGTGTTGAATATTTTTAAGATGATTTATTAAATTCTCAGCCGCTTTTTCCGCCGGCCATCGGGAATAAGTAAATCCTATCAGGTCCGAAAGATTATGATCGCGGAAAAGAATCGCCATGGAATCCGACGGTTTTGGACAACGATAAGGACGATATAAGAGATGAGCCGTTCTTCTTTTTTGAAGTGAGTTGAATAAAACCTGTTCGTCACTGGCAATCCATTGGAACCCTTCATTGGCAATAAAAGGAAGAATCGCCTGGCTGACGGACCCCTCCGATGGCCAAAATCCCCTGGGGTTAGTGCCGAAAACTTCCCTGTAGCGGTTCACCGCCGACTCAATCTGCCATCGCGCGTCTTCAGGATGCTGAAATATTTCTTTTGGCATTGAAACCGCCGGGAACGCTTCTTTCGCGGCTGAAACGTCATATAACAACGGGAGAATGGGATGATAGTAAGGACTGACGCTGACTTCAATGCGGTTTTCTTGTTGGAATCTTCTGTAGGCGGGTAAAATTCTTTTGACAAGTTCTATCTGAATCTCCAACAGACGGCACTTCTCTTGTTCCGTGAATTGTTCTCCTTTTTTCACTAATTTTTTTAAGAACGAATCGCCGCCGCGGTATTTTGGGTCTACCCAAGCCAGATTAAACCACACCTGCAGGTCTCGAAAATCCTGCGATGTAAAGATGCTTGACAAACGGATAGTTTCAGAATGCTGTTTTGCTATTTGATTTTTTTCGTACAATTCAAAATAACGCCAATAGGGCTGAATCATTCCTTCAAGATTCGCTTGAAAGAAATGATCTAAGATAAAATGTTTTTCAAGTTCCGTCAGATGATCGGCATCCTTGTAGGATAACTCCAAATAGGCGTCGGCGTCTTTGGGCCTTTGTGAATAGAGTTCCAATTGATCCATCAGTGAGGGGACTAAATTAAAGGTTACCTTAACGCCGTGGAACTCTGAGAGAATTTCTACCATGTCCAAATAATCTTTACAAGCGTGAAGGCGGACCCAAGGCAGTATCATCTTCCCGCTCGTAAGATCCAGGTAGGAAGGTTGGTGCATGTGCCAAACAATGGCCAGATAAAGGGGTCGTGTCATTGTCATGAGTTCTATAAAAAAACCCCCGAGGGTTTTGGCCCTCGAGGGTTTTTCAACAGCACGATTTAGAACACCACAGAAACAGTCCCTGCTATTTCACTAGCAGTGTCGTTGCTCTTGTTGGCTGCGGTTGTCTGTCCATCATAGTAATTGCCAGGCAGAAACCACGCGGTCAAAAGACCCAGCTTCACATCTTCTGTGTAGTCGTAGGTCAATTGGAAATCAACTTCGTCTCCCGCATGATCATCTCTTCCGGCCAGAGGTTTCTCATCAAACCAGGCCCTGATCCAGGATAACTCGGCTTTCAAGCTATCCAATGGCTTGGCGCTGGTGAACACCCTCAACAGCTGTCGGTTGGTGCCGGCAGCCGTATCATTTGGATCTTGGGTGCCATAGAGGCCTTGACCATGGAAACCGCCTAAGAAACTGCCGATGGCTCCACCACGGAAAAGACTGGTGTAGACAGGATCCCACGCTTCAAAATCCTCATTATTGTTATCCGTAGCGCTTGGGATTTCCTCTCCTGAATACCAGGTCCATCCAAGACCTAAGGTAGGCGCATAGACTGTGTCGAAAGCATATTCTCCCGCGACATCAGATCCCCACGCCTTTCGATCTCTGGAATAAGGATAGGTGCCTTGCGCAGGCCCGCCATCTTGAACCTTATCCCGGATTTCACCTGTCTGGTGAGCAATTTCAGCGCTTAGGTTTAAGCGGCTGATCGGTTCCAAACTCCCACGAAGACCAATCGTATGAACTTCGTTCTCTTCGTAGTTGCGACCATTGGTCTGGCCCGTTGGAGTCGGGAAGGTCTGATTCCACGCTTCATCATCCTTCCAGAACCAGTACGCTTCAGCTTCCGCATTCAAGGAGCCAAACTTATATCCCAAGTTCGCGCCCCACAGAGTTGCGTCCGCATTGTTTTTTACCGTTTCACTCACCTTAGCCGCAATAAGATCAATGGTCAGAGGATTAAAATCCAATGTTCCTCTAATGGCACTGAAATTATTGAGCAAGCTGTACTCCCTAGCCCCTTGGAATCCAACACCTGCTCCAGCAGCGCTTCCTCCCACAGCGACATTATTACCCCCATCCCCATTCGCCGCTGTTCCGGAAGAAATACCGCCGCTCGGATCTGCGAGAAGCCCAGGGCCCACGATAAATCCGTTCCCGAATTTCAACGGCTGTAATCCTACGGTCACGGTTAAAGGAGAATAGAAAAACTCCTTTAAGGTAACGTAGGACGAATACAAATCAATATCTCCAGCGCCTGCCGTCGTCCCCTCATAAGCCCATAACCTCTGGTTAGAGAGTCCCACTTCAGCGGAGACATTGTCCGTTAAATCCGCATTGATCCCCACATGCGTGAAAGAAGCGGTAAAGCTGTTGTCATCGGCTGTCCCGTTGGCAACATTGCCGCTTGTCGCATCTTTGAGGTCAAAGTTGGACTTATAGAAGCTCCGAGTCGTGATATCACCACTCACTTTGACGTTTTGCACTTCGGCAAATGCTGGATAAGCCAATCCCAGCGCTAATGCCACAGCGCAAATCATTTTGAAGGTTTGTTTCATTTCTTTCCTCCTTTTAGAAAAAATAACTTCCGTTTCATTTTACTTTTTTTTCGATTTATCACTGATCGTTTCACACCTCGGCAACCTGGGCAGTTAGGATCTCCTCCCCCCTTTCTCGACCGGAATCAGCTTGCCGATGATGGCCATAAAAAACTTGACCTAATATTACCTCTTTTGTTTATGTTAACATGATTGTAACAATTGTGTCAAGCAAAAAAGGATGGAAAAACAATTTACTGTAATTCTTTTGCCTGCTTGTGCGGAGCCGCTGAAGATGAATTATGGAACTGGCTTCCTTTAGGCGCCACGGCAATGACAAGGCCTGTTTTGGTAACTCCCCCTTCGATCGTGATCGTGCACACTTGGTCCGCTTTCTCAAAATTGATCAGACTGCGGTCGTACTCGATCATATTGACAAACTGCCAATTGTACATGGGCATTTGGTCCTTATAGAACTGGATGACTCTTTGAGCGTTGGCTCGTCCGGCGTAGCGAAGAATTCCCACGCGCGTTAATTCATTTTGAAAAGAAAACGATTGGTCGGGAAGGATTCTAAAGCCGACCGGGATGGGGACATCGTCAAATTTCAGCGCGCTCGCAACCCCTAGTTCTTTGACAGGACCGTCCGCTCTTGTGCCAGAAGTCGTCGAGGCGCATCCCAGAGAAAGGACGACTAAAAAGAGTGCCGGCAATAAACGCTTTATTCTTAAAAGAACCATCTCCTCCTCCTCCGATTATGTGATTTATTATACGACTACTTAAAATACCCGTCAACTACTTGTTGCTGCGAAGCCCCACCGGAATCTTCCTTGCCAAAGGGCGAAGCAGAATGCCCCTACCAGGACTCGAACCTGGCCATGAGGTTTAGGAAACCTCTGCTCTATCCACCTGAGCTATAGGGGCTCCGGACTAATATTGAATGAGCGAAAACACCGGTGTCTGCCCGAGTTTCTCACGGCCGTTTAAGAAAGTCAGCTCAATCAGACAAGCGACCTCAATAACCTCAGCCCCTAGTTTTCCAATTAATTCTGAAACAGCAGAGACAGTGCCTCCTGTCGCAAGAACATCATCAATAATTAATACTTTCTCATGGCTTTGGAGCGCATCCTGGTGAACTTCTAACGAATCCTGTCCGTATTCCAAAGCATAGGCGGCTGAAAAAACTTTCCATGGGAGTTTGTTTTTTTTGCGGATGGGGACAAAACCGGTCCTTAAACGGTAAGCGAGCGCCGCGCCTAAAATAAATCCACGCGCTTCAATGGCGATGATTTTGTCAATTTTCCGGGACCGGTAGCGGTCCGCCAATAAATCAATGATTTTCCTAAAAAGCTCCGGCTGGCTTAATAGCGGAGTGATGTCTTTGAAGATAATGCCTTTCTTCGGGAAATCTGGGACATCACGGATGGCTTGCTTTAATTCTTCAATGTCATTACCGATGACCGGTTTATTCATACCCTTCACTGTCCATGGCCACGAAATCACGCAGTTTCTTGAGCGCCGCGGCTTCAATTTGCCGGACCCGCTCCCGCGTAATGCCAAATTGCCTGGCGGTATCTTCTAGAGTACGAGCGATCCCATCTTCTAATCCAAAACGTAAACTGACAATCTGTCTTTCTTTTTCCGTGATCATTTGCATCAAACGGCCGATTCTCTCGTGGCGCAGTGAATCGACCAAAGCCGCCCAGGGAGACGCGACATTTTCATCCTCGATCACATCCATGAATTGTCCGACCCCCTCATCACCGATAGGAGCGTCCAAGGAGGCGATTCGAGCAATCATCTGGCTGACTTCCCGCACTCGTTTCACGGGCAGTTTCATGACCTGCGAGACTTCCTTAAGGAGCGGCTTACGCTTTAGTTTCTGCGTGAGTTGTTCATTCACTTTTTTCCACTTGGAAACCAACTCCGCCATATAGACAGGCACGCGAATGGTCTTGCCTTGATTGATAATGGCTCTGGTGATGTATTGGCGAATCCACCAGGCGGCGTAGGTGCTAAAACGAAAACCTCTGTCAGGATCAAATTTCTGCACCGCCCGTATCAACCCCAAATTCCCTTCTTCGATAAGGTCCATAATAGGGACTTTCAGGTGACTGTACCTCTTGGCGATGTTAATCACCAGCCGAAGATTAGAACGAATCATCTTCCTTAGTGCTTCCTTGTCCCCTTTCTTGATTCGTCTTGCGAGGTCTACTTCTTCTTCGGCGGTTAACAGCGGAATATTTTTGATCTCTTTGAGGTAAAGCCGAATGTTTTCCAGTGAACTACTCCCCCTTTCCTTAATAAGCGCGTATCATTTTGTACTCTTAGCCCGCTTTGCCTTTAATTTTAAAACCGCCTGAGCCGCCGCCAGCCGCGCGATGGGGACGCGAAAAGGAGAACAGCTGACATAATTCAATCCGGTTTCATGGCAAAACTCAACCGAAGAAGGATCTCCGCCATGTTCACCGCAGATCCCCACTTTCAGTTTTGGGTTGAATGATCTTCCCTTCTCTACCGCGAGTTTCATCAATTTGCCGACTCCCCCCCGGTCGATCGTCACGAAAGGATCCCTCTCAAGGATACCTTCCTTCAGGTACTTCGGAAGAAACTTTCCAATGTCATCTCGGGAGAACCCAAAGGTCATCTGTGTCAGGTCGTTGGTGCCGAAACTGAAGAATTCCGCTTCCGTCGCGATCTCGTCGGCGGTAATCGCCGCGCGGGGAATTTCGATCATCGTTCCCACTGAATACTGCAGTTTCACGCGATAGCGCGCCATCACTTCTTCCGCGACTTGGATCAACGCTTTCTTGGTCACTTTTAACTCCGACAGCGTTCCCACCAGCGGGATCATCACTTCTGGGATAATTCGCTGTCCTTCTTTCGCTAGTTCGCAGGCGGCCTCAAAGATCGCCTTCACCTGCATTTGGTAAATATCGGGGTAGGTGATTCCCAGCCGGCACCCGCGGTGCCCCA
>JACOVV010000165.1 GCA_016177145.1 Candidatus Omnitrophota bacterium
CGGTTCCCTTGCCGCGCTTTCAGCCAACGGCTCTCTTTTTGGCGGTTGTTATCAGGCGGATTCCCTCTCTCAAATATTTAAAGCGGCGATCGCGCTTGGATTTTTCTTTATCATCGCTTTCTCCGATAAAACGATCGCGATCAACCTCTGTGTCCGTCCAGAATATTATTTCTTTCTCTCGACCGGAACTCTTGGGCTCATGATGCTCACCAGCGCGGTGGAACTACTGACGCTGTACGTGGGGCTGGAACTGGCTTCGTATTCTTTCTATATCCTTGTCCCTTTAAGACGGCAAGGGCTCTTAAGCTCCGAAGGAGGGATTAAATATCTTCTTTTCGGCGCCGCCGCGAGCGGTCTGATGCTTTATGGAATGAGTTTATTATTCGGTATTACCCAGACGAGTTACTTCTCCCAGATGAGCGCGACGATTGCCGGCTGGATTTCAACCGGCGCTATTCCCGCGGCGCTTCCGTTGGCATTGTTTTTAATCCTGGCCGCTTTCTTTTTTAAACTCTCCGCCTTTCCATTCCATTTTTGGGCGCCGGACGTTTACGAAGCGGCCGCCACTCAAGTCACCGCTTTCATCGCCACCGTTTCCAAAGCGGCGGCGATCGCCGTTTTCCTGCGGTTCTTCCAGTTCTTTGGGAGTTCACTCGCGCAATTCACGCCGTTATTGGTTTGGATCGCTTTCATCTCAATGACGCTCGGAAATTTAACCGCGCTCATCCAGGGGGACATGAAACGGATGCTCGCCTACTCCAGCATCGCGCAAGCGGGGTATATGCTGGTGGGCCTTTTAGCTCAAACCCCGGCGGGATACACCGCCGTCCTTTTTTACGCGATTGTTTATCTGGTGATGAACGCCGCGGCGTTTTTAGTGACCGAGCAGGTCGGGCGAAATGCCAATCAGGATAATCCTCAGATTGAAACCTTCGCCGGACTGGCGGAACGTTCTCCCCTCTTGGCCCTGACCCTGCTTCTCTCATTGCTGTCATTGGCGGGAATTCCGCCGTTGGTCGGCTTCACCGGTAAATGGGTCCTCTTCACCGCGGCGATGGAGCAAGGTTATTTATGGCTGGTGCTGGCGGGCGTCATTAACAGCGTGATTTCGCTTTGCTACTATTTAATGGTCGTCAAACAGTGCTACTGGGCGAAACCAGTTTCTGCGCAACCGTTGACCCTTCCGTTTCACACGCGGCTGTTGAGTTACGCTTTTATCCTGGCAATCGTTGCTCTAGGCGTGCTTCCTACTTTTCTCATTACGCAAGCGCAGAACGTCATCGCGGCGTTAATACCTTAGAATTCTTATCTTTATTAGTAACAAATAGATACAATCTAAAAATTATACAATATTAATGCATATTGACATACACACACACAATGGCTATACTTAATATTGAGCGGTAAGTCCAATCTAGGCTTCTGTGATGTTCCCCTCTTAGAGGGCTAAAGTCATAGAGAAACGAACCTAGAGGGCACGCTCCGACAACTTCCCCATAGTTGCTTGCGATTATGGGGACCGGGCGAGGGCAACCTCGCCCAACCTGTTTTTAGCGCCTCTACTCTAATACACACTGCTCTATCATTTTTCTTGTGATTTGAATAAACTCGGTTTCACTGCACCTATTCCTTAACGCCACTGCATTTCTGTAGCTGTTGTGAACATAAGCTACGCTCATTTTCTTCTTTGCCTCGGAAACAACAATGTTTACTGCTGGAGCGAAATCTTGGTCAGCAGTGACTAAAATCGCGCGGTCGAATTCTCCTTGAAATGCGTCTCTAACAAGTTGCACCGCTAATCCTACATCGCCACCTTTTTCAGTCGGTTTTTTCCAGCTAATGCTTTCGATCAAGGTACGTATCTCTGGTTTTAATTGACTCACGATGAAAGAAGGAACCGTCATTGTATTTACTCGATAATTTCCCCGAATATGCACCAGCCTTTGATCTTGAATGTGTGAATAAATCTTTCCAAAGAAACTTTGCTGGCTGCGAAATGTTTCAGGGCTGTGAAGATTTTGGGGATACGGCGTCTCTGCATAAAAAACTCTGTTGAGCGACTGATGAGTCGTATCAACTAGATATCCCGAGAGAAGAATTGGGTCTATCCATAGCCGTTTTTTTCTTAAATCACTGACCGCGCCGAGCAAGTTTGGGCCATCTATATAAATATGAACTTTCTCCATACTGTTTTTCCCCTCTCGATTAAAACGGCTTCACCCACCCGCGCCAAATCACGAAGAGAATCACGATGCTAAACACCCCCATCCAAATCCAGAGTTTCTTGAGGGTATGGACCTGCAACGGGCGATCTGATTTGATTAAACGGTGTCCTGACCAGAGAACCATCAGGATTCCGGCGAGATTGGTCAGCCAGTAGCATCCTAAAAAAATCACCGCGAAAGAAAGGGGGATGACACGGGTCAATAGACTCGCCATCCCATAGGCCAGCGGAATGTTCAGGATCGCGTCATTCCAGGGAGTGAGCGGCGATAAAAGCCAACCGAAGATAAAGGTAAGCCATTTAAACCAGCGCATGAAACCTAAATTGCCTTTGTAATTTTCTTGCCCGGGAAGACCAGCCGAAGCCCGATGGGGGTTACTAACGTAGTAATCAACACCACTAGCACCATCTCCGCGAAAATTTTTTCGTCAATCACTCCGTGGGACAATCCATAGCTGGCGATGATCAGTCCCACCTCCCCCCGGCTGACCATTCCAACCCCAACGCGCAGGGATTCTACGGATGAGAATCCGGTCGCCAGCGCGCCCAGTCCGCAGCCGACGACTTTAGTGACGATCGCCAAACCGATTAAAATAACGGCGAAGGGGACCGAAGCCCCCAAAGACTGCACGTGGGTCCGCAATCCGACGTCGGCTAAAAAGATCGGGACAAAGAAAGAGTAGGCAAAAACTTGCGCTCGTTCCACCAACTCATGCTGGAACTTCGTCTGACCAAAGAGAACTCCCGCGATGTAAGCGCCGGTGATCGCCGCCACTTTGCCGAAGATTTCGGCCGACCAGGAATAAATCAAACAAATCACCAGCGCTCCTCCCAAAACGATCTGCGTGGAGGGAATTTTAGAAATCAGCTTTAGGAACGGCTCAAAGGTAGCCCGGCCAACAAAGATGGAAAGAATAAAATACAAGGCCATCATGCCGAGCACCCCAAGAACCGTCC
>JACOVV010000166.1 GCA_016177145.1 Candidatus Omnitrophota bacterium
CGGATTCAGCGAAAGTTCCACAACCTGCTCTACCCCGCCGCTTCCTAATTTCGCGGGAACGCCGATAAAAAGGTCCCGAAGCCCATACTCTCCTTGCACAAACGCGGAGACGGGAAGCACTGTTTTTTTGTCACGCGCGATCGCCGCGACCATCTGAAGAACCGACGCGGAAGGAGCATAAAATGCGCTCCCCGTTTTTAAATGCGCCACGATTTCCGCCCCTCCATCACGGGTCCGCCGGACAATTTTTTCAATCTGATCCGGCTTCATTAATTCAGGGAGCGGTATTCCTGAAATTGTCGTAAAACGGGGCAGGGGAACCATTGTGTCGCCATGACTGCCTAAAACCATCGCCTGAATCGTTGATACGGAAACCCCCAGCGCCTGAGCGATGAAAGAAGCCATCCGGGAAGCATCCAAAATCCCAGCCATTCCCATCACGCGCCGCGCGGGAAGGCCGCTTACTTGATACGCCAAATAGGTCATGATATCGAGAGGATTAGTGACGACAATCACAATGGGAGACGGAGAAAATTTCATGACGTTCTGAACGACGTCCTTAATGATCTTGGCGTTCATCTGAAGGAGGTCTTCACGAGTCATTCCCGGTTTCCTGGCAAGGCCGGCGGTAATGACCACCACATCCGAATTTTTTGTCTCCTGATATTGATGGGTTCCGATAATTTTGCGGTCATGCCCCGTGATGGGAGCCGCCTGCGCGAGATCGAGCGCTTTTCCCTGAGGGACTCCCTCGACGACGTCCACCAGAACGACATCTCCCAGATCGTTTTCCAAAACTCGTTGAGCTAATGTGGCTCCTACTTGACCTGCACCGACGATGGTTATTTTCATATTTAGACCTTTGTTTGTAGGGGTGGGCCTCTGTGCCCGCCCTAAATATGATGTGTAGGGGCGGGTTTAAAACCCGCCCCTACAAGGGCACACACATAGGTGTGCCCCTACATTTATTTTAACCTCTCTATAATCGCTTCTCCCATCTCTCGCGTCCCCACTGCCGTTGGATCACTGCGGTCCGCCTTAAGATCATACGTCACTGATTTTCCCTCGCGGATGACTTCTGCCACCGCGTTCTCTAAATTCTTTGCCGCTTTCTTCTCCCCCAGATACTCCAGCATCAAAACCGCTGAGAGAATCATCGCCGTTGGATTGACCTTATTCTTTCCGGCGTATTTAGGCGCGGAGCCGTGGGTCGGCTCAAAAAGGGCGTAACCGTCCCCGATATTGGCGCCGGGAGCGATTCCCAACCCTCCAATGAGTCCAGCGCAAAGATCAGAGAGAATATCGCCGTAGAGATTGGGGAGAACCAGCACGTCATAAAGTTCCGGCGTCTGGACTAACTGCATGCACATATTATCCACGATGCGGTCTTCGAATTCGATTCTGCCTTCGTACTCTTTGGCAATCTCTCTTGCCGTTTCCAGGAAAAGCCCGTCGGTAAATTTCATGATGTTCGCTTTATGCACCGCCGTCACCTTCTTGCGGCGGTGCTGAACGGCATATTCAAACGCGAAACGGACAATTTTACGGGTGGCGGTTTTTGAGATGGGCTTCAAACTAATCGCCGTTTCCGGATCCAACCGTCTTTTCTTGACCTTAGCCGCCAACTCAATGATTTCTCTCGCTTCCGGCGTCCCGGGCGCGAACTCAATTCCGGCGTAAAGGTCTTCGGTGTTTTCACGGACAATCACTAAATCAATTTTCTGATAGCGGGAACGGACTCCGGGATACCACTTGCAGGGACGAAGACAGGCGTACAACTCCAATTCCTGGCGAAGAGCCACGTTCACGGAACGAAATCCGGTCCCAACCGGCGTTGTAATCGGCCCTTTGATAGCGACTTTATTCTTCCGGACAGACTCCAAAACTTTTTCCGGCAGAGGGGTGCCATACTTCGCCAGCGCCGCGCTTCCCGCCTCCACCTCATCCCAAACAATGGAAACGCCGGCCGCGTGAATGATTTGCTTCATCACCTCGGCCAGCTCGGGACCCGTGCCGTCACCGGGAATGAGAGTTATATGATAAGACAACTTCAGTACTCCTTCCAGAGCACCAGAAAAAATTCTTACTGGTGACTGGTGCACTATAATGTCATCAACCGATCCGGTTCTTTCATGCGCCCCAGCGCGTCTTCTTTGCTCACTAATCCTCGACGAAACAGTTCAGCAATACTTTTATCCATACTCTTCATTCTTTGCGCGCCGCCGGTTTGGATTGCATTGGGAATCTGCTCTGTTTCTCCTTCCCGTATCATGTTGCGGATGGCGGCGTTAGTGACGAGAATTTCCGTGGCCACTACTCGTCCAGGTCCATCAATCCGTTTAAAAAGCTGCTGAGAAATCACCGCTTGCAGACATCCCGCAAGTTGAATGCGAATCTGTTCCTGTTGGTACGGTGGAAAGACATCGACAATGCGGTCAATCGTCTGGGGCGCGTCCGGTGTGTGGAGTGTCGCCAGGACCAAATGTCCTGTTTCTGCCGCGGTTAAAGCGGTTTGTATCGTTTCCAAGTCCCGCAGTTCGCCAACGACAATCACGTTGGGATCTTGCCGCAGTGCCCGTTTCAAAGCCTCAGCAAATGAATGAGTATCCGAATAAACCTCCCTTTGTTTGACGATGCTTTTCTTGTTCACATGAACATACTCGATCGGGTCTTCAATCGTCACCATCAAACATTCTCTTTCGGAATTAATCAAATCGACCATCGCGGCCAGAGTCGTCGTTTTCCCAACGCCGGTCGGCCCAGTCACCAGAATAAGCCCGCTCTGTTTTCTAGCCATATCGGTCACGATTTCAGGAAGCCCCAGCTCCTGAATTGTTCTGATTTTCAACGAAACCAACCTCATTGCGGCTTCGGTAACGCCTCGCTGCCGATGGACGTTCACCCGCACACGATGGCCATCCCCAACGGTGAAAGACAGGTCTAGTTCCAGATCGTTTTTGAATTGTTGTTGCTGCTGCGAAGTCAACATCGAAAAAACCAGCTCCTCTGTCAGGGAAGCGTCAAAGACTCCAAATTCA
>JACOVV010000153.1 GCA_016177145.1 Candidatus Omnitrophota bacterium
AATGTGGAAAGTTCAGATATTGCGCCCCTTACCTAAATTTAATTATAGGGATTCCCCAAGACTCCTGCCTAAGTCCTCGGTGGGCTTACGTAAAACCAAAACTGCCGTTCCGAGCGGCCTGCCCTTGGGGAAGGCTTTTTGGAAACCAGAACCACGTCTCCCTCGGCTGCGAACTACCGAAGGATTGTCAAAGACTGAATAGCGCTGAACGTCTCCACTGGTCCCTCCCAGAACCGCGCCCCTAACACCTAATTTTTCTAAAATATCCACGACTTGAAATAACGTCGGCTCTTTTCTAACAGAATCATCTGGATTCCCGATCAACTGGAGGATGACTAACTCCCCTCCAGCGGTATATCCGTAGCAAGTCATCGCCAATTGATGGTCAATGGCCCGCCAACCCAAATCATTTCCTTCCAAAGCGGGCCGCCTATTGAACCGTAATTGCTCCAGCATGCTTTGTCCATTCATTAGTAACGGGGGCCCTGATAAGCCGTTTTGAACCGGCAATGGATTTTCTGATTTACCCTCTTTTAATTCAATTCGGAAAACACCAGGGTTATCCGGATCAAAACTAAGAATCCAAAATGGACCGCTTAACGGCTGGTATTGTTCCTGCTGAATACCTCTCTTTCCCTCCGCTTTCATCACTAATACCCCATCAATAACTAGCAGGGTACTCGCTTCCCAGAAATGCCCTTGATGGCTGTTAAACGCCAATAGAACATTAGGGCTTTCCATCTCCGCAGCAACGTACTCTTCGATTAACATTCCGGCTTCGGTGTCCCCTAAATGAGCCCAATGGGTAATCACATCACGATCCCTCATGGATTCGGCAACACGCTGCGCAATGCGAATTTGGCCTGGCTTAATGAAATAGGCCTCTCCTTCGGCGTAAGTGTCCGGCGTCTCCAAGGTGACGGAGCATCGCCGGATACCGTTGATTAGTTTTTCTCTAGATCCAAACCGTACCGCAGATGTAAAAGCAGGAATTTCTGCCGGGTTACTAAGAAAATACCTTGGAGAAAGTCTACACGGTTGAGGAGGATTGTAACAATCACCTGTTATAAGAAAGATAACAACAACTACCTTGAGAGGGGTAAAATGCCTACGCATCAGTTCCTTTCCTTAATTTGAATAGAAACAGATTTTATCCTCTGTGACAAAAAATACAGCGGCAATCCAGCGGCCAATAATCCAATCCCAAACCACGCTTCCTTGGGTTGTTGGGTCCAGACATCCCAGACATAAATGAGCATCGTAGCCGCGAAAACAAGCGGAATCCACGGGTAACCCCAAACTTTGTAGGGGCGTTCGAGATCGGGGTGGCGTTTACGCAAGACGATGACCGCAAGGCCGGCCATCGCGTAGAAAATAGAAATCACCACCGTTGAGTAAGTCACAATTTGGTCCAGCGTGCCGGTCCAGACTAACGCGATCGCCGCGGCGGCGTTAAAACTGAGGGCGCGAGCCGGTGTGGCGAACCTAGGATGAATTTTCCCTAATAAAGCCCAGACCGGATGATCTTGGCCGATCGCGAAAAGCAAACGGGCCGAGGTTAGAATATAGCCGTTGAGCGCGCCAAAAGTAGAACAGACCACCATCGCTGAGATAATTCCCCCTCCCCACGGGCCGACCGCGCGGCGCATCATTTCGGCGGCGACCAGTTTGTGCAGTGGCATTTCGCTCAAAGGAACGTGGAGCATATAAACCCAGTTCACTATTAGATAGAGTACCGTCGTCAGCAATAATCCATAAAGAATTGACCGCGGGACATTCTTCTGCGGATTTTGAATTTCATCAGCGACGTAGGCCGATTCGGTCCATCCGCCGTAGGTCCATAAAACAAACGTGAGCGCTAAACCGCAAGAGGAAAAACTGGATAATCTGAGCGAGGCGGGCCACCATTGTTGTAGGGGCGAATAATTATTCGCCCCTACGCACCATAATCCCACAATAACAATCCCCGCCAACGATAAAATTTTCAGCGCCGTAAAAACATTCTGAACCCTCGCTCCATGCTGAACGCCTAAGGTGTTGGCTAAGGTCAGAAAAATAATTGCCCCGCTCGCGGCCATTTTTGTTCCGACCGAACCGGAATGCGTGAAATAGCTCAGGTATTCCGCGAAGACAAATCCCAAAACGGCAATGGTGCCGGTCCGTTCGATGAATAGTTTTGTCCATCCAAAGAGAAATCCGGTCAATCGGCCAAAAGCAGAAGTGAGGTAAACATAATCGCCGCCGGTTTTCGGCATCGCCGCTCCCAGCTCGGCGTAACAGAGCGCCCCGCAGAAAGATAACAACCCGCCGGTGATCCAGACGAGCATCACCAGCCCTGGGTAAGTCACATGCGTCGCGACCGGCGCCGCCATCCGGAAAATCCCGGCGCCGATGATACAGCCAATGACCAACGCCGTCGCGTCCGGCAATCCCATCGTGCGGCGCAGAAAATGAGTAGGGGCGGGTTTTAAACCCGCCCCTACTGGTGACTGGTGACCGGTGACTGGTGACTTCTGTAGCTCCAATGCCATGGCTCAAAGCTCGTGTTTTGGTCGTTGTTTCGGGGATAAGAGAGGACAAAACCGTATTCTCCGGCATGTTCTGTCAGCCACTGATACTCCGGCAGCGCTTCAAATTCCTCAGGTTTGTCTTCTCCATTGATCCCTTCCTGGTTGATGAAATCAATCGCCTGCTGCTGCGGATACCCGTGCTCACTGCAGCCGGGCAAAGCGACAAAACGGTTTGTTTCCTGAATGGAATAGCCGTGCTTGGGCATATAAAAGATGAACAGATACAATTGATACGCCGCCGAGCGGTAGCCGGATTCCACCAGCAGCCGTTTGCCGATATCCCGTTCCATCGTGTCCATCATCCTGACGTAGGCCTGATAGACCTCCTTGGGAAGATATTGAATTTCAAGTAGGGGCTAACGACCGTTCGCCCCTACAAATTCCTTACCTTCTCTAGGGTTGATCTTCTGGCCGCCGATGGTTTCAAACACGACATGAGCCGGATTGACCGGAAATTTCCTGCTGGACCCTTGCAGTTGTTCCGGTTCAATGGCGCGGATATCCTCCAAGATTTTTTTCTGTTGACGGGAAAGCGGCAGGTATAATTCCTCAAACGTCAGCAAATTCGCCGTCCCAGACGCTTTTTTCTCTTCAATCAAGGGTTTGAGTGTTTCCAGGGTTTTTTCGAGACTGGCGATTTCTTGTTTGGAGAGCTTATCAAGGATGGTTCCCCATGATAAGGAAGGAATGAGAAAAAAAAGAAAACCCACAATCAATATCATCAATTTCATCGCATTGTAGGGGCAACCCTTGTGGTTGCCCTTCCGTAGGGGCACATTGCAATGTGCCCCTACACGTCGTATC
>JACOVV010000167.1 GCA_016177145.1 Candidatus Omnitrophota bacterium
CTCCGCCTCCGCCTCCGCTTTTTTCACCTGTTCTCTGGCATCCGCTCGGATTTGTTCTATCTGCTTGTCCGTTTGCTGACGAATTGTCTCTATCTGTTGTTGTGTTCCTGCAGACACTCTTTCTGTCTCCCGTTGGGTTCGAGCATCCGCTTCCTCTACCCTCTTGCGAGCTTCTTCCTGGGCCTTTTGTGTCTCTTGCTTCGCGTGACTCTGGGCCGCCTCGATCTCCGTTCTGGCGCGTGTCTGGGCCAGTTCGATCTCTTTTCCGGCATGTTTCTGCGCTTTCTCGATTTCCTGCTGAGCGCGCGTCTCTGCCTCTTTAACCGCTTCGCGAATCCTCTGATCCGCCTCTTCCTTCACCTGCTCCACTAGCTGTCGGGCACGCGCTTCGGCCTCCTCGACACTCTTTCGGGCTTTGGCATCGATCTCCGCCGCTTCCTGACGAGCTCGAAGACGAACCGCTTCTATTTTTTGCTCCGTTTGTGCATGACAAGTCACTTCCGTTTCTTGCCTGGTTCTCGCTTGGGCCTCTTCGATTTTCTTCGCCGCTTCGGTTTGAATGAATTCAATTTGGCCTCGAGCGGAAAACCGAACTTCTTTGATTTCCCGCTCTGTCTGTTTCTTAATCGCTTCGACTGCTTCCCGAGCTTTTCCCTCCGCCTCGTTCTTCGTTTGTTCCAGCTCTTGCCTGGATTTGTTCTGGATTTCCTCAACCTGCCGGCGGGCGCGGGTGTCTGTTTCTTCCACTTCCTGCCGCGCCTGGATATTTATTTTTTCGATTTCTTCCTTAGCTCGAGCATACGCCTCTTCAACTTCCTTCCTCGCCTGCTTGTAGGCCGCCTCAGTCTCTTTCTTGGCGTGACTCTGCGCCGTCTCGATCTCTTTCTTAGCATGCGCCTGGGCTAAGCCGATTTCTTTCTTGGCGTGCGCCTGCGCTAACTCAACCTCTTGCTTGGCCTGCCTCTGGAATTCTTTGGCCGCTTCGCGCACTTTCTGGTCCGCTTCGGCCTTGGAACGCCGCGCTTCCTCCTGGGCCTGTTCGATTTGCTGCCGCGCCTGAACCTGAATGGATTCCATTTCTTTCTTCAGTTGGGAAACCGCGGACGAACGGTGATCGAGTAACGATGTTAATTCCCCCTCGCGCGCCTGTGCCTTTGTTCGAACTTCGTCAAACTTTGCCTGGGCTTCCTGCAGTTTTTGCCGCAATTGGGAAGCTAACGCCCGCTCCGCGTCCGTTTCACTCGCCAGAAGCTGCAACGAACGTTCCGCCGATTCCTTTAAAAGCAAATGGTTCTGAAGATCGACCTTGAATTGTTCCCTCTCTTTGCGGACAAGTCCCAGCTCCCCCTGCAGAGTCGTGACGACCGCTTCTTGATGGGAACGAGAAATCTTGGCAAAGGAAACCAAAATTTCTCCGATGACGGGAATCACGGTGGAATGAGGGTGTTCTTCGACCATCTTCCGGCAGGCTAAACTGATGATTTCACAGAATGGAGCGATGGATTTTTGTTCCTGAAAATAGGCGGCGCTTTCGATGGCGGCCGGCAGGTCTTTCGGGGACTGCTTTGCCGTCAGCAGGATTCGGTTCCTCTCGATATACCATTTCACTCTTTCAGGGGTCGTGCTCCCCTGGTGATGGTGCCAGACAATACTCTGCGGGACATACCCCATCCGCCATCCTTTTTTGCGGGCCCGGAGACACCAATCAACGTCCTCAACATAGAACTCAAAATCCTCATCCAGCAATCCGGCCTCTTCAAGGCACTCCTTCTTGATCAACAGGGCGCAGCCGGTCAACGCCTCGACCTCCTGCCTTTTGTCGTACTGTCCTTTGTCCGGTTCGTGGATGCCGCGGTCGTGCCAATAGAACTTGGGCATCTGCTGCAGGCCGCAGCTATTGATCGTCCCATCCGGGAAAAGAATTTTCCCGCCGGCGGCCCCCATCTTCTTATCGCTTAAGAGAACTTTCACCAATTGCTTCAGCCAGTTCCGGTCTACCCAGCAGTCATTATTGAGCAGCGCGATCAAAGCCCCTTTGGCTCTCCGGATGCCGGCGTTATTGGCAGAGCAAAAATCATTTTTCTCATGACGAATGATTCGAGTTTTTGGAGAATGCTTTCGGATCCAGCTGATCGAGCCGTCGGTAGACCCGTTATCAATCACGATCTGCTCGAGGCGGCCGGAGGGATAATCCAAAGAGTTCAATGAAGAAAACAGCCGGTCAAAATAGCGGCGCCCATTGTAGTTAGCAATGATAATACTGACGGCAGGCAACAAAATCTTTTTTCCCCTCATGATCTCTTTGGTTTCGCGCTTGGATGCGCGAAACAATTATAGCATAGCCCTCGCTGGAAAATGAAGATTAAAATGGCGCCCCAAAGCGCTCCCCTTCCATTCCCGTTTGATCGAAACTAAGCCGTGGTGCGGAACCGATTCCTTCATCTGAAACCACCCCGCTTCAGGAATGATTCCAAAAACATTTTGCTGTCTATTGGCGCATGCGATTCCAACTCTGAATTTTCCGCGAAGCAGCGGAAGGGACGGAAAAAGAATAGACCAGAGGTTCTTCCCCGGTTTTAGTTCCAAGAGAACTCCGTCATTGAAGGAACTCGTCGCGTAACAAAGAATCCCATCCGACCGGAATAGTCCCACCCAGACAGCTAACTGCTCCACGGCCGCTTCCGCGTGAAAAACTCCCTCGACCGAAAGATCATCTCCCATTTGAAGCGATCCTTCTCCGAGGGGCTGAATTATTTTTAGAGAATCGAGGAAAATCCCTTGTTGAGAAGGAGTTGTCGTCGGTTCCATCAGCAATCGGCCGATTCTTTCTTCCATCTCCTGCTGAAAACCATGCTGTGTCAACAGCAAATTGCCGTGGCCGGCAAGTTCTTTATCTCGCGCAAACCACCGGTGCGCCAGCGCCACGACTCCATACTCGGGACGATTGGATCGAATCCTTAGAGGATACATCGCGTGGTGGCTGTCGTAGCCATGCGACTCTTCCCGATCCCAGATCGCCACGCTGAAAGAGAACCGCCCTCCTAATAAAGGAAATGACGGATACGTCAACTGAAACCACCCCTGGCCCGGCTTCAGAGACCGGATAGGAAGCCCGTCCAAGCGGGTATTGGGGCCGAAGCAATAGACACCGTCATCCCGGTAAACGGCAATGCCGAAATGAAGATCTTCGACTTCCTCCTCTACTTCATACTCCACCCTGACTCTTAAGAAATCCCCCGGATTGATTTTGTTCACTTCCAAATCTTCCCGGTCCATCAGGTAGACTCTTTTGATTTTGACTTTCCCGATGCCGGAGCGAAACCGCGCCCTGGGACGAACCCAGCCGATTTCATCGGGAGCCGGCCGGTTGCCTTCTGTTCCTGCCCCTTTGAGCGCGATCAGAATTTCCCGTCTCTCCCTCTCCGACAACCGGTGATCTTCCATGCCGCCGTGGATCGCCTCTTGATAGATACCGACAACCTCTTCAGCGTTTCCGTAAGCGGACTGCCTGCCTGTGTCCAGCAAGAGCGCTTTCTCGCAGAAACGTTTCACCGTTTCAAGATCATGAGTGGCAATGATGAACGCCTTGCCCGCTTTTTTGAATTCTTGAAGTTTCGCCAGGCATCTTTTTTGGAAAACCCCATCCCCAACGGAGAGAATCTCGTCAATCACCAGCAGATCAAAGGGGGCGTGCATGGCAATGGCGAACCCAAGGCGCGTCATCATCCCTGTCGAATAGGTCTGCAGCGGCGCTTCGATCAAATGCCCTAATCCTGAAAACTCCAGGATCGAATCCATCTTTTTACGAATCTCTCGAATCGTCAACCCTAAAATCGTCCCGTTGAGGTAGATATTCTCTCTTCCTGAAAGCTCCGGATGAAACCCGGCCCCGAGGGTTAAAAGGGCGCTTACTTTCCCATGGACATGAATGCGGCCGGCGGTGGGAGCGGTGACTCCTGCGCAAAGAGCCAATAGCGTGCTCTTTCCCGATCCATTGGATCCGATGACGCCGATGGCCTGCCCCGGTTCGAGTGAAAAGGCCGCCTCTTTGACCGCCCAGAAATCGCCAAACTGGCGCTTTCGCAGGAATTTCGGCAGGAGGTAACGCGCCAGCGCCCCTTTTTCGTAAACGATCTGGTATTGTTTCCCAAGCTGAATTGCTTCAATGATCGGCATTTTCTAGATCCAATCCGCGAAATTTCTTTGGCGTTTCTGGAAAACCATCAGCCCAACCGCCAGCATCAGGAAAGAAGTGACCACGGTATAAAAAGTCAACGCGAAGACTGAAACTGCCTCCGGCAGGAATCCTCCATATCCCGGGAGAAGCGCCCAGCGGTACAGAAAAACGATCCCCACCATCGGGTTCAGGCAATAAAGCGACAAGACGACGCTGGAATACTGCTCCATCAAGGAGATCGGATAAAAAACCGGCACCAGGTAGAACCAAAGAACCAGCCCGATTTCAACGATATACTTGACGTCTCGAAACTCCACCTGCAGCGCGGAAACCAGCAAAGCCAGGCCTGCCGTTAAAACCAGATGCACCAGGATCACCAGCGGCAGAATCACCAGCCGCCAGCTCCACTCGATACCGAAAAAACCAAGAAATAAAACCAAGAGCGCCATGCTTAAAACGAAATTGATCAGGTTGGCTCCAATAACTGAAAACGGGATCAATTCTCTTGGAAAATAAACCTTCTTGATCAGACTCCCGCTGTCAACGACACAGGTAACCGAGTTTCCCACCGCCAGTTGGAAGAACATCCAGGGAAACATCGCCGTAGCGATGTAGACGGCAAACGGGATTTTCTGGACCGGTGATTCCAGCAGGACGGAAAAGATAAACCAGAAAACTCCGATCATCGCGGTAGGCACCAGCAAAGCCCATAGAAAACCAAGAAGGGGGTGTTTGTAGCGGACTTTGATATCCTTGGAGGCGAGTTTATAGATCAAATCACGGTATTGCCACAGGGCGGCCAGTAATTGCACGAAAGCATTATATCATAGACCTGACGCTGATCATGTAGGTGATCCACATCACGATGACAAACGTGAGCTGCTTGTCTTTAAAGACGAGATCGGTGGGGTCGGGATAAGCAGGATGTTCTTCCAGCAGATAAAAATAACGGATCGTCCCGTAAAGAACAAAAGAAAAAGAAATGAACACCGCTATCTCCTTTTGCGAGAAAACATAGAAAAAATAAGCCGCGTTGACCAGCACCAGGCTGATGCGAATCAGCATCTCGATCCACAACAAATCGTACTGCCGCAGAACCGGGTTCGGTTTCTTCAGGATTCCTTTACGCAGGAGAATCAAATCTCCCTTTCTCTTCCCTGCCCCCAAGAAAAGAGCCAGGACAAAAACGCTCACACACAGCCACAGGGAAACCGGGATATCCAGGACGACACTGCCGGCGTACAATCTCAATAGGAATCCAAACCCGATGCTGATGAGATCCAGCAGCATGAATTTCTTCAGCGAAAAATTATAGGCCAGATTCAACAAAGCGTACGCAATGACCACCAATAAAAAATCCGCGCTGATTCCAAAAGAGACAATGACTACCCAGGAAAAGAGCAAAAATGCCGCGGCCAACGCCGTTTTGCGGCTGATCTTGCCGGCGGCGACAGGACGATATCTCTTTGACGGATGAGCGCGGTCCCGTTCATAATCCAGCGCGTCATTCAACGCGTAGCAGGCGGAGGAAAGAAGGCAAAAAAGAAAAAAACTGACCGTCACGGGGAGAAAAAATTCCCATCGAAAAATTTGACCTGAAAAAATCAAAGGGGCAAAAACCAGAAGATTCTTAATCCATTGCCGGGGACGCAGCAAAATGAATAAACTCATGGAATCCACTTTGCCGGTATTCGAAAAACCCGAAGCAGTTTAGGGTCCCAGGCAACGGTGTGAGTCTGTCCGGTGGCGCTCAGATACCGATCGCGATGAAGAGAGTATTCATCATAACTTTCTCTCAATGCCTGGATATTGCTCTTTCGCGGAAACCAGTCCAGAGTCTGTTTTGCTTTTTCAATGGCGACGTAGGAATCTTCACAGGCGGTTTTGTAGTGCCATTCTACCAGTGGAGACAGACGGCACAGCTCCAGAAACCTTAGAAACCCCTTGATCGGCGCGGCAGGAAGAGGAAAAAGCCGGGCGGAGCTGTGGGCGTGCTGGATTAAGTCTTCCAATTCCTCTCTGACAGCGCCAAAAACTTCCGATCCGATATTGAGCGTCTGTGAAAAAAGAGGGAGATTAGCCGTTTTCCAAATAGCCTCCAGCAAATCCGACAACGCCAGCAATTGATAGCGGTTGGCCCCCTTGCCGAGGATATAGACAAGATTTCCCTGGTGAATCCACTCAAACAAAATCTGAAAAATACCCAACCGCCCCGGCCCCAGGAAAGTTTTCGGCCGCAAGACCGCCACCGGGTATCCCTGTTCGCGAAACTCCTCGCAGACCGTTTCCGCCATTGTCTTGGAAACTCCATAATGGCCCATCGGATCCAGCGGATGATTTTCCGTCGTGGGATGCACTTTAGGAACGCCGTAGACGGCGGTCGAAGAGATAAAGATGACCTTCTCGGCGCGGTTCCGCTTTGCCGCTGTCAGAACCTTTCTGGTCCCATTGACGTTGACATCGAAAATCAGCTCTTTGGAACCCCGGATCGGCAAAGCCGCCGCCGCGTGAACCACCACATCCCCCTCGCGGATAGACTGCCGCAGCAAAGAAAGATCGCGGACATCCCCTCTAAACATCTCCACATGACCCTTGAGTGTTTCATCCGCCAAAGGAGACTCATCCAAGAGAGCCACTTGCCAGCCGTTGTCAAGAAAATATCTGGCTAGAGCCATCCCAAGAAAGCCGGTTCCACCGGTAATCACTATTCTGTGGGAATTCATAGGGTCAATGACCACTCACGTATTGGCATTATAGTACAGATCCACTAACTTTGCGTAACTTGATCACAAAATAAAACCACAAACAAACAACAGCGTAAAAACGAATCGAAAGGCCTAAAGTTAAAACACCCTTACTGAACGTGGACGAAGTATAAGGTAAATTCCACGCGATTAATAAGGCAGAGATACCAATGATCATTCTGGTCAAAAACCTTTCGTTATCTTGGAACACCCTATATAAACCAACGAGAACCGCCGGTAACACTAAAACCAGATGATGCTCCCATGAAAAAGGGGAAAGAATATACGACGTCAAAAGAAAAAGCGAAAACTCAAAATCGATCCACTGATCTTTATCGCCCCCCCTTGAAACCCGATGGCAGACCCACATTACCGTTAGAAGAACCGCCGCCGCAATGAGGTAGGTCAATCCCCTCCCAAAATCCGGGCTATCAAATAATATTTCACTGAATGGGTTTTGAAGAAAAATCCTTGAGATGAACCCATTGAGACTTTGATTCCAGGGGTTGGCCGGCGAAATAAAATCAACAGGAACTCTCCCATAACTCGCTGAGGGCAGAACAATCGTAAACCACTCTCGCCACAAATTGGGAGGCAATACGATTAAAGAGATGGCAATGTAGGATCCAAGCAGCC
>JACOVV010000168.1 GCA_016177145.1 Candidatus Omnitrophota bacterium
AGACAGGCCAGCTTGAGGGGCTGGTGTCCGCAAGGACGTGGAGGTTCAAGTCCTCTCCCGCGCACCAAAAATCTATGGGGAGAGAACTGGAACGGCGACGGTATATCCGGTTTTCAGGGCGTTGGCTCATTCATTACGCAAGGGCCGACAAGGAGCTTTTCGAAGAGACATACACCGCTAATCTCTCGATGGGCGGTTTTTGTTTTGATACCGCCGAATCCATTCCTGCCTCAATTCTTCTGAAACTAAGGATTCGTATTACGGAGTATTTGGAACCTATCGAAACGCTCGGGGTCGTGGTGCGCAGTCACCCGAAAGAAAAGGGACCGGGGTTCGAGACGGCGGTCCGGCTGGTCTCAGCTTCTGATGAAGACTGGGAACGGCTGGTGGATTGGGCGTTGTGCCATCAAAAATTGATAAGGAGGAAAAATGCCGGTGATTCGGGTCGAGTGGTGGAAGGGGAGAACCCCGCAGCAGAAATCGGAACTTTCTAAGAAAATAACGGATGCTTTTACGCAGATTGCCGGAGTCCCTTCACAGGAAGTGCAGATCATTTATCAGGATGTGGACAAGCGGAATTGGGCGATCGGCGGGAAGATGTGCGCCCCTATTTCTTTCGGCGGTCAATAATATAACAACTGCCCCGAACCCTTTTAGCGTATTCTTTCAATTCCGCCGAAATGCTCGCGATTTGCGCCATATGGTTCAACGGCCGTTCCCTGTTGGTGACGGCGCACAGGGAAATGGAAAGGATCGGGATTTTTCCTTTAACGCCGGCGCGGTTCTTACCGATGAAATACCCTCGTTTGACATTCGTTAAAGGGAAGAACTTCTGGATTCTCTTGTCGAATTCAGCGATGACATCCTGGCAGACCGTTTCAATTTTTTCGGCGGTGGTAAGAAAAATAAAGTCATCCCCTCCGATATGGCCGACGAAGTCACCGCGGGAACCGCATTTCTGGATGGACTCAACCAGGATACGGGCGGTTTCCTGAATCACCTCGTCTCCTTTTTCAAAACCGTACCGGTCATTAAAGGGTTTGAACCGGTCTAAATCAGCGTAACAGACGGCCAGCGAAGTTCCTTGAACCAGTCTCTCCTCGATGACGCGTTGGATCGTGATATTCCCGGGCAGCCTCGTCAGCGGGTTGGCGGACATATCCATTTCGGTCCGCCGCAGCACCATCTTGACGCGCGCCAGGAGTTCCTCGGGTTCAAACGGTTTTACGATGTAATCATCCGCCCCCGATTCGATTCCTTTCACTTTGTCTTCCAGTTCTCCCTTGCCGGTGACCAGCAGGATCGGGGTGTGGCTGAGCAGGACGTCTCCTCGTAAGATGGCGCAGACCTGGCGCCCGGTCATCTTAGGCATTTGGTGATCCAGGAGAATCAAATCCGGATTCTCCTGCCTGGCTTTGTCGAGGGCTTCCTGGCCGTCGCGGGCTTCGATCAGGTCGTATTGATCGCCCAGGGTGATCTTAATGACGTCCAAGATATCGGGGTCGTCATCGGCGATAAGAATTTTCTTTTTATAATCGGCCATTACGAGGCCTTCCGCGGCAGAGTGAAATGAAAAGTGGTCCCCATTCCGAGACGGCTGGCGGCCCAAACGCTCCCTTTGTGCGCTTCAATGATTCTCTTCACCAGCGATAATCCTAGCCCGGTTCCTTTGATTTCCTGATTCATGGGAGTATCCACGCGGTAGAATTCCGTAAAAAGTTTCGGCAGGGCTTCCTCAGGGATACCGACTCCGTTGTCACCGATCGAGACCTGGTATTCCGTTTTCAGAACGCTCACTTTGACATTGATAACGCCGGTTCCGTTATCCGGCGCGTATTTGACGGCGTTGCTTAACAAGTTAATAAAAACGCGCTGGAGTTGTGGAACGTCTCCGATCGCCGGCTCCATGTTTTCGGCCAGATCCAGCCGCACTTGTATCTTGCGCGCGGAAAACTGCGGTTGAAGCAGGTCCACCACTTTGGCGATGAGGTCTTTCAACGAGAATTGTTCCATCTTCATTTCCGTTTTACCCCGTTCAATGCGGGAGATGTCCAGCAAGGTATTGATCATTTCCACGAGTTCATTGGCGTGAAGGTGGATTTTGTTGAGCCGCGTCTGCTGTTCCGGAGTCACCGGCCCCAGCTTGCCGGAAGTGAGAATACTGGAGTATCCTTGAATGGAGGTCAACGGTGTTCTCAATTCATGGGAAGCGGAAGAAACGAAATCCGATTTCATATCGCTCAAATGCTTGAGCCGCTGGTTGAGGTTTTCGAGTTCCCGGGTTCTTTCCTGGACCTTGGATTCCAGAAGATGGTGAGACTGCCGGAGCTGTTCGTAAAGGCGGGAGTTGTCAATAACGACAGCGACCTGGTTCGCCAGCAAATTCATAATGTCTTTCTCGTCCTCGCCGATTTTATCGCTTGTCATTGAGTTCCCCACAAGAATCGCGCCGACCTTCTCTTCTTTTAGAACGATGGGAACCAGAAGAAAGGAATGGAACTTTAGGTCAACGGCCATTTTGTGAAGATCGGGCTCCGGGGAATCCGCCGCGGCTAAAACGCTCCCGTTGATCTGAGTTAAAGCTCGTTCAACCGAACCGGCAATTTCCTGGAGGGCGCTTTTTTCTTGGATACCGTAAGAACCAAGGCAGAGAAGCCGGGATTTATCTCTTAACCGCAGGAAAAAAGCCGTTTTCTCGAAATTAAATTCCTCACAGAGAACTTTGCTGATAACCCCCGCCAGGACCGATTCGTCAAAGACCGAACCGATTTTATTTCCCAATTCATGCAGCACGAAGAGTTCGCGGGCCCGCTGGTCGAGCGATTCCTGTGTCCGGGACAATTCGAGATCTTTTTGAACGATCAGTTTCGTGTTTTGGTCGAGCTCATCGCACAGTTTCTTAAAATAGTCGAGACTTTTAATGGTTTCATGGAATTTCCGCCGCTCATAAATCCACAGCGCCGCCACGGCAAACAGCGCCGTGAGGCAGACAGCCAAAAACAAGACAAGATATTCTAGGGACATGATCAATTCTCCGAAATCGTAACGACAACGACACTTTCGTTGTGGAAATGGGATTCTCCACGATGAATGGCCGCTCGCAAAGGGGCTTGTTCGCCGTAACTGTAAAAACCTGCGATGGGAGTTTCCGGACCTACCGTTTCCTGGATGGCGGCAATCTCTTCTCTCGCCTGGAACCGCAGCAGTTTTTTTCGCGCGACAGAGTTGAATACGAACGCGAGCAATGGTTTCTTGCCATTCAAACCGCTCATGGCTTGAGAGGCCGCTTTCCTGGCGGCTGAGAGGATGGTGTCGGAACTTCCCATCATCAGGCGGACGTAGGATTGTTGAGGAATGTCCGCGGAATAGATCAAAGCGCCGGTTGCCGCGTCAACCCGAAGTACGTTTCTCAACAAATATTCTTCTTCGCCGGGGACCGACATCCCCAAAGGGTAGGCGAGGGTCAATCGCGCCAGTGATTCGCGTTTTAATTCTTCGGCCGCTCCGCCAAAATATTCCGCGTAAAGATTGGAAGCGGGAGTGCCGTCAAGTTCATTGACTCGGTTGAGATAAGACTGAGTCACTTTCCTTGGTTTGCCGATCGGGCTCCATCC
>JACOVV010000187.1 GCA_016177145.1 Candidatus Omnitrophota bacterium
AGGGGCGGGTTTGAAACCCGCCCCTACTTTAAAATAGGCCAACCCCTTGGCCCCCCACTCCTGCGCTTTCTGCGTCCATTGGTCTATCTCAGAGCGGCTGAAATTACCGGCCCCAGGAACAGAAATTCCTTGAATCGCCCCTCCCGCCTGGAGACATTCTCGAAAAACTTTGAAGGAACTTGTTTGAAACAACGAACTCACATCGCTAATCTCCATGCCAAAACGGAGGTCGGGTTTATCGCTCCCGTAGCGCGCCATCGCCTGCGGATAACTCATCCGGACAAGAGGGAGTTTTAAAGAAATTCCTATTAGTTTTTGGAATACCGCCTGCATGATCTGCTCTACCACTGCGAATATTTCTTCTTCATCCGTGAAAGCCAGTTCCATATCAAGCTGTGTGAACTCTGGTTGGCGGTCCTTTCGCAAATCTTCATCACGGAAACAGCGCGCCAATTGAAAATAGCGGTCAATGCCGGAAACCATTAAAATTTGTTTGAATAACTGCGGCGACTGCGGCAGAGCGAAGAACTGCCCGGGATTGAGGCGGCTTGGAACCAGATAATCCCTTGCCCCTTCCGGCGTGCTTTTTGTGAGGATAGGAGTCTCTACTTCCCAAAACCCCTGCTGGTCCAGAACCTCTCGAACCACTTGAAAAAGTTCATGGCGCATACGGAGGTTTTTTTGCATTTTCGGCCGGCGAAGATCGAGGTACCGGTAAACCAGCCGCAACTCCTCATTAATTTCAGTTTCGTCTTCGATCTCGAAAGGGGGCGTTTGGCTCTTATTCAGGATTTCCAACCGGCCCACGGATATTTCAATGGTTCCGGTTTTGATTTTCGGATTTTCCGTCCCTTGGGGCCTGGCAACCACTTTACCGGCCGCTGAAATAACATCTTCCGGTCCGAGTTTTTGGGCAATGGTATGCACCTGTGAGGAAACATCCGGATTTATTACTAATTGTGTGATCCCTTCCCTGTCACGGAGATCAATAAAAATTAACCCTCCGTGATCCCGGCGGCGATGAACCCACCCGGAAAGGCAGACTTCTTTGCCAATATCTTGAACCCTTAAATCGCCACAACGATGAGTACGTTTCATGGACCCTCAATATTACGTGTAGGGGCGGGTTTAAAACCCGCCCCTACATTGGCATTCGATTCTTCATAACCTCCAATATTTTTTCATGGGAAACCACTTCCTGCGTCCCTGTCTGCATATCTTTTAAGACAACCTCTCCACGACCCCACTCTTCCTCCCCTAAAAGAATGACATGCCGGCTCCCCTTTTTATTCGCGGCGCGAAATTGTCCTTTAAGAGACCGGCTCTCAAAATCCATTTCAGACGCGATCCCTGACTCCCTGAGACGGCTTAACAACTTAAACGCCTCTCCTTGAAGCGATTCACCCGCGACAGCGATATAAACCAGCGCCGGGCCGGGGTTCAAATCCGCCCCGACCTTATCTTTAAGAACCATCAACAATCGTTCCGTTCCCAGCGCCCATCCGGTCGCCGGGACCAGTTTACCCCCTAATTCTTCCACTAAACGGTCATACCGCCCTCCAGCCGCTAAAGTATCTTGGGCCCCTAATTCATCAGTAGAGACTTCAAAGACGGTTCCCGTGTAATAATCTAAGCCGCGGACTAAATGCGAATCCACCCTATAAGCAATTTTGGCCAGATCCAATCCTTCTTTGACTTTTTTAAAATGGTCTTGGCAGGAAGAACAAATCCTCGCGAAAACATTCTCTGTCTTCGGGAAAATTTTTTCTCTGCAGTTTTCTTTCTTGCAGTCCAGGATTCGAAGAATATTCCGTTCGAAACGCTGTTGGCAGTCCTCGCACAACTGGGAACAGACAGGGGAAATCTCTTTCTGAAGCTGGTCAACCACCTCGGGGCGATCCTTGCCGCATCCCAGATGATTGATTCGAAGCTGGAATTTCTTTACCCCCAGTTCAAAAAGTAATTGACTCAGGAGGTGCACATTTTCAACATCGCTCAACGGACTGCCGGAACCCAGCGATTCAACGCCAATTTGGTGAAACTGCCTCTGACGCCCCGCTTGAGGGCGCTCCGCCCGAAACATCGCCCCGATGTAAAAAAGTTTTACGACCCCTCCTTGCGCTCCTAGTCCATGTTCCAAGTAAGCGCGGACCACACCCGCAGTTCCTTCCGGCCTCAGGCAGATTTGGCGATTCCCCCGGTCGGTCAACACATACATTTCCTTTTGGACAATATCACTAGCTTCCCCGACCGCACGAATAAAAAGAGACGCCTCTTCCAAAAGGGGCGTCCTGATCTCCTGAAATCCGAAAATACGAAACAACCGGAGCGCTCTCTGCTCTACCATGGACCACAGGGGCGCTTCCAAAGGCAAGACATCGTGCGTGCCCCGTAATGCTTGAATATTCATGAAGTTAAATTTTATCAGGTAAGCCAACCAGTGTCAACGAAGCTGACTCGATCCGCGGAAGATTTGCCTGTTGCCTTAACCCGAAGGGGGGTCGTGAATCAGCGAACGTCTTTTTTCATGATCAGGCCGGGCTTAAAAACAGCTACTTTTTTGGGGGCTACCGGAACCTGTTGTCCTGTCCGAGGATTTCTTCCAATCCGTCCCCGTCTGGATTTAACCTTAAAAACGCCAAAATTTCTCAATTCAACCGTCTCACCAGCGGACAAACTTTCAACAATGCAATCCAATGTCCCTTGGACGATTTTTTTGACATCTTGCTGTTTAATCGCTGTTCTCTCAGCTACTTTGAGAACAATATCTTTCTTAGTCATTATACTGCTCCTTTCTCTCTTACGTCCTCTTCATTCATCGAGGAAACTTTATTAAACGTTGTTACCACAATAACATAAATGAGTTGTGTCTGTCAAGAAATTTTATTTGACCTCCAAAACGACATTTTGAGTCCCCACAAGCGCTTCGATTTCCTGCATTAATTCATCAGTGGGAACTGTAGCAAGGTCGGCGTTCACTTGGAGTTGTACTTTTCTGCCGTCTTGAAGATGCAAATGCAGATAGACAGGAATCGTTCCTGGATAACGACTTAACGCTTCCTGTAACTCCCTGAGTTGTTTTCCTTGATTTTCCTCTTTTCTTAGATGAAGATGAATCGCTTGCGTATATTTCGACTTCACCGTCTCTAACTGAATAATTTCACTAGCAATGATCTTTGCTTCTTCTTCCCTTAAAGAAATGCGTCCTTTTACTAGAACTGCTTGACTAGGAATGAGATAAGAATAAACTTCCTTGAATGTTGATGGAAAAACGAGCACTTCAACGCTTCCCTCAAGGTCTTCTAACTGAAGAATCGCCATTCTTTCGTTTGTTCTCTTGGTCATGGTCTGCTTCAGTTTCTGGATGATCCCGGCGATGGCAATTTCCTCGCCATCCGCATGTTGCTGAAGGGTTCGTGTGGTCGCTTTGCTGAAATAACGAATCTCCCTCTCAAACTGGGACAGGGGATGTCCCGTGACATAATAACCCAGAAGCTCTTTTTCAAAAGCGAGAAGCTGATGTCTTGGCCATTCCGGAATGTCTGCGTTTTGGCAGAGTTCCTTCTTGAATGAATGTTCTGCTCCCAATTGATCAAAGAACGAGAACTGTCCTTTACTACGGTCACTTTGAATCCCGGCGGCAGCTTCTAACACCCGGTCCAGTATGGCTAACATCTGAGAACGCTTCATTCCAAAACTGTCGCAAGCGCCGCACTTCATCAGACTCTCCAAAACTTTTCGGTTCACGATTCTTAAATCAACCTGCTCGCACAGTTGCTGCAAGGATTCAAAACGCTTAGACTGCTGCCGTGACTGCACAATGGAATCAATCGCAGTTTGCCCCACATTTTTGACGGCGTTCAAACCAAAACGAATGGTTTGGTCATCCACAGTGGTAAATTTTCCGAAACTTTCGTTGACATCGGGCGGCAGGATTCGGATTCCTATCCTCTTGGCCTCTTCCATGTAGAGAACGACCTTGTCCGTGTTGCCCATTTCACTGCTGAGCAAAGCAGTCAGGAATTCAACCGGATAATTTGCTTTTAAATACGCCGTTTGGTAAGAAATCAAAGCGTAAGCGGTGCTGTGAGACTTGTTGAAGCCATAGCCGGCGAAATATTCAATAAGATTAAAAATCTTTTCAGCCGTTTTCTTGCCGACGCCGTTTTTGGTCGCCCCGGCGATAAACGCTTCGCGCTGGGCCTGGATGGCTTCTGGATTTTTTTTACTCATCGCACGCCGCAGCTCATCGGCTTGACTTAACGTGGACCCCGCCAGAGTGCTGGCAATGAGCATCGCCTGCTCTTGGTAAAGAATAATTCCATAGGTATCTTTGAGGATGGTCTCCAACGCTTTGTGATCATAGCGTATCGGGATTTCTCCATGTTTTCTTTTAATGAATTCATCCACCATGCCGCTCCCAATAGGTCCAGGCCGATAGAGAGCCAGCAAGGCGATAATATCTTCGAAACGCTCAGGTTTAAGCCGACGAAGCAGGTCCCTCATCCCCGAACTGTCTAATTGAAACACCCCTAATGATTCTCCTCTTGCCAGCATTGAGAACGCCTTAAGATCCTCCAGCGGGATTTGTGTCATGTCAATCGTATGAGAGCGGCGCCGCTGAATAATCTTGCAGGTTTCATCAATGACTGTCAGAGTCTTGAGCCCGAGAAAATCCATTTTCAGCAATCCGATTTTCTCAAGCGCCCCCATGGGGAACCCGGTGGTGATCTGGCCGTCGCTGGTCTTAAAAAGAGGGACATAGTTCACCAATGGTTTCTCACTGATGACAACGCCGGCCGCGTGAGTGGAAGCGTGGCGGTTCAATCCTTCAAGTTTCATGGAGATATCCAGCAGTTTTTTAATCTGCGGGTCGCTGTCATGAAGAGCAGCAAGCTGAGGTTCGACTTCAAGGGCGTGCCGCAGCGTCATATTGAGGTCATTGGGAATCAGTTTTGCAATCCGGTCCACATCGGGATAAGGCATGTTCATCACCCGCCCGACATCCCGGACCGCCGCCTTGGCCGCCATGGTCCCGAAGGTAATGATCTGCGCGACGTTCTCCTTGCCGTATTTTTGAGTCACATAGTCAATGACTTCGCCGCGCCGTTCGTAGCAAAAATCGATATCAATATCCGGCATGCTGACGCGGTTGGGATTCAAAAAACGTTCAAAGAGCAGATGATATTTCAGCGGATCAATATCGGTAATCCCCAAAAGATAACTGACCAGGCTTCCCGCCGCGGATCCCCGTCCCGGCCCAACCGGAATTCCCTTGCTCTTCGCGAACCGGATAAAATCCTGAACGATTAAAAAATATCCGGTGTAACCTAAATCACGGATGACTTTCAACTCATGATTTAACTGTTCTAAAACATGGGATTCCGCTTTTTCATACCTTTTTTTGAGCCCCTCACGGCAGAGTTCTTCCAGATAAATTTCCTTTATTTTCCCCGCTGGAGTGTCATAATTAGGCAGGTGAATTTGCATGAAAACGAGTCCAAGATTGCATTTTTCCGCGATTTTCACCGTATTCTTGATGGCGTCGGGGATCTCGGAGAAAAGATGACGCATTTCTTCCGCTGATTTAAAGTAGAATTCAGGAGTTTCAAAACGCATCCGGTCCGGATCTTCCAAATGGCTCCCCGTTTGGATGCTGAGAAGCGCTTCGTGCGCCTCGGCGTCTTCTTGCTTGAGATAATGGCAATCGTTGGTCG